>JBKPMS010000154.1:0-15280 GCA_046732275.1 Actinomycetota bacterium
GGTATCAAGAGCTTCGAGGAGATCGACAACGCGCCGGAGGAGAAGGCGCGCGGCATCACGATCAACACGTCGCATGTCGAGTACGAGACGGAGAAGCGCCACTACGCGCACGTCGACTGCCCGGGGCACGCCGACTACATCAAGAACATGATCACCGGCGCCGCCCAGATGGACGGCGCGATCCTCGTCGTCTCCGCCGCCGACGGCCCCATGCCGCAGACGCGGGAGCACATCCTGCTCGCCCGGCAGGTCGAGGTGCCCGCGATGGTCGTGGCCCTCAACAAGGCCGACATGGTCGATGATCCGGAGCTGCTCGAGCTCGTGGAGATGGAAGTGCGCGAGCTGCTCTCGCGCTACGAGTTCCCGGGCGACGACATCCCGGTCGTCCAGGTGTCCGCGCTGAAGGCGCTCGAGGGCGACGGCGAGTGGGTGCCGAAGATCCTCGAGCTCATGGCCGCGGTCGACGACTACATCCCGGAGCCTGAGCGGGACGTCGACAAACCGTTCCTGATGCCGATCGAGGACGTGTTCACGATCACGGGCCGCGGCACCGTTGTGACCGGCCGCATCGAGCAGGGCAAGATCGAGACTGGCAACGACGTCGAGATCGTCGGGATCCATCCCGAGACCGAGAAGACGGTCGTCACGGGTCTCGAGATGTTCCAGAAGACTCTCGACTTCGCACAGGCGGGCGACAACGCCGGCGCGCTCCTCCGCGGGATCAAGCGCGAGGACATCGAGCGCGGCCAGGTGCTTGCGAAGCCCGGCTCGATCACGCCGCACACGCACTTCAAGGCAGAGGTGTACGTCCTGTCCAAGGACGAGGGTGGCCGCCACACGCCGTTCTTCAACGGCTACCGGCCGCAGTTCTACTTCCGAACAACGGACGTGACCGGCTCGATCAAGCTCCCGGAGGGCCAGGAGATGGTCATGCCGGGCGACAACACGAACATGGAGGTCGAGCTGATCCAGCCGATCGCCATGGATCAGGGTCTGCGCTTCGCGGTGCGCGAGGGTGGTCGCACGGTCGGCGCAGGCGTCGTCACCGACATCATCAGGTAAGCGCTACGCGCCCGAGTTACATCAAGAGACCACTACGCAGAGGCACGGGGAACCGGAGGGAGTAACCGTTCGCATATGGCTCAGAAGATCCGCATCCGGCTGAAGGGCTACGACCACCAGCAGCTCGACCGATCGGCGCAGTCGATCGTCGAGACGGCCCAGCGAACCGGCGCCACCATCACCGGCCCTGTGCCCCTGCCGACGGAGAAGAACGTCTACTGCGTGATCCGGTCGCCGTTCAAGGACAAGGACTCGCGTGAGCACTTCGAGGTCCGGACGCACAAGCGCCTGATCGACATCCATTCGCCGACGCCTAAGACGGTCGACTCGCTGATGCGGCTCGACCTGCCGGCGGGAGTCGATATCGAGATCAAGCTGTGAAAGGCATCGTCGGCAAGAAGCTCGGCATGACCCGCGTCTTCGATCCGGGGACCGGCGTCGTGACGCCTGTCACCGTGATCGAGGCTGAGCCGTGCCCGGTGGTGCAGGTCAAGACGGCGGACGCGGACGGCTACGACGCGGTCCAGATCGCCTATGACAGCGTCCCCGAGCGCAAGCTGACGAAGCCGGAGCTCGGCCATCTGAAGAAGAACGACGTGGACGGCGCCTACCGGCACCTGGTCGAGTTGCGCGGCCAGAGCGAGCTCGTCGTGGGCGAGAACGTCACTGTCGAGGCCTTTCAGCCGGGCGAGAAGGTCAAGGTGAGCGGCGTCTCGCACGGGAAGGGCTTTGCGGGAACGATCAAGCGGCACAAGTTCCACCGCGGCCCGACGTCGCACGGTTCGCACAACGTCCGCAAGCCGGGGTCGATCGGCGCGTCGGCGACGCCCTCGCGTGTGTTCAAGGGCATTCGCATGGCCGGTCGCATGGGCGGCAGGCGCGTGACCCAGGTCGGGCTCGTCGTCCACGACGTCGACGCGGAGCGAAATCTCCTCCTAGTCAAAGGCGCCGTCCCGGGACCGAAGAATGCGTTCGTCGAAGTCCGCGAGGAGGCGCGCTAGTGGCTGCTCTGAAGGCACCGCTGCTCGATGCCGCCGGCGCGAAGGCGCAGGACCTCACGCTCGAGGAGTCGATCTTCGGCGCCGAGGTGAAGCCACATGTCGTCCACGAGACGGTGCGCGCCGAGATGAACGCTCACCGCGCCGGGACGCGAGGCGCGAAGAGCCGTGGCCGCGTCGCCGGAGGGCGGGCGAAGCCGTGGCGTCAGAAGGGAACCGGCCGGGCCCGCGCAGGGACTACCCGTGCCCCGCACTGGACGGGCGGCGGCGTCGCATTCCCGCCGAGCACCCGTGACTTCGCGCTCAAGGTCAACCGGAAGGCGCGCCGTTCGGCCCTCCGCGGCGTGCTGAGCCAGCACGCCTCGGGTGGAACGTTCGGCGTCCTCGACGGCTCCGGGTTCTCGGAGCCGTCGACGCGTAGAGCGGTCGAGCTCCTCGGCGCGTGGGGCAAGGAGCTTCCGCTCGTAGTGGTCACGAACGACGAGGAGAACGTCGCCAAGTCGTTCCGGAACCTCGAGAAGGTCGTCGTCCTGACGCCGGGCGAGCTCGAGGTCGCGGCGCTCTTGTGGGCACGATCCGTGCTCGTCACGCAGGACGCGCTCGAGCCGGTTCAGGAGCGTGCGTCGTGAGCTTGCATCCCAACGAAGTCCTCTTGGCACCAGTCGTGTCGGAGAAGAGCTATGCACAGATCGAGGAGAGCAATACCTACTCGTTCCGCATCCATCCGGACGCGCACAAGACGCAGGTCCGGCAGGCCGTCGAGGAGCTGTTCGACGTGAAGGTCGTCGGCGTGAACATCGCCAAGGTGCAGCCGAAGCCGAAGCGCCGCGGCCTGCATCGCGGGACGAAGCCGGGCTGGAAGAAGGCGATCGTCCAGCTCCGCCAGGGCGACACCATCGAGATCTTCCAGGGGGCACAGGCCTAGTGACCCTGCCTGCGACATTCGGCGGCGCCTGGCCCGCGATCACACTGCGCGCTGCCGCGTCCTCAGTCGCGCTCGGGCTATCTAGCCCGAGCACTCCCTGCGTCCTTGCATCGCTTGGTGCTCGCGACCCAGGCATCCACCAATGCCACAGGCAGGATCACTGATGCCCATTCGCCGTTACAAGCCCACGAGCGCCGGCCGCCGCTTCATGACCGTGTCGACCTTCGAGGAGGTCACGAAGTCGAAGCCGGAGAAGGCGCTCACCGAGAAGCTGACGAAGAAGGGCGGCCGGAACAACAAGGGGCGCATCACGACGCGCCATCAGGGCGGCGGCCACAAGCGCCGCTACCGAACGATCGACTTCAAGCGTCAGAAGGACGGCGTGCCGGCAAAGGTCGCTGCGATCGAGTACGACCCCAACCGCTCGGCGCGGATCGCGCTCCTCCACTACGCCGACGGCGCGAAGAGCTACATTCTCGCGCCGGCGCGACTCCGCGTGGGCGCGACCGTCGAGTCGGGGCCGACCGCCGACATCAAGCCCGGCAACGCGCTCCCGCTCGAGAACATCCCGACGGGGACGCTCGTCCACAACGTCGAGCTGAAGCCCGGCAAGGGCGGGCAGATGGCGCGGAGCGCCGGCTCCGGCGTTCAGCTCGTCGCAAAGGACGAGGGCTACGGCGTCCTGCGGCTGCCGTCCGGCGAGATGCGCCGCGTCCCCCTCAAGTGCCGCGCTACCGTGGGACAGGTCGGCAACGTCGACCACGAGAACGTGACCGCCGGCAAGGCTGGGCGCTCTCGCTGGAAGGGCAAGCGGCCGACGGTGCGCGGCTCGGCGATGAACCCGGTCGACCACCCGCACGGCGGGGGCGAGGGCAAGTCCAAGGGCGGCCGTCACCCGGTCACTCCCTGGGGCGTCCCAACCCTCGGCAAGCGCACGAGGAGCAAGCACAAGGAATCGAACAAGCTGATCGTCCGTAGCCGCAGGCGCGGTAAGGAGAAGAGATGAGTCGGAGCAGCAAGAAGGGGCCTTTCGTCGAGGAGCGGCTGATGAGCCGCATCGAGACGATGAACGAGAGAAACGAGAAGCGCATGGTCCGTACCTGGTCGCGCATGTCGACGGTCTTTCCCGAGATGGTCGGCCACACGATCGCCGTCCACGATGGCCGCAAGCACGTGCCAGTGTTCATCTCGGAGCAGATGGTCGGCCACAAGCTCGGCGAGTTCGCGCCGACCCGAACCTTCCGCGGCCACTCCGGCGATCGCAAGACCGAGGTGAAGAGAAGGACTTGATGAGCACCGTCGAAGCACCAACCGAAGTGCGCGCCGAGGCGAAGTGGGTGCGCATCTCGCCGCGGAAGGCGCGGCTCGTCGCGGAGCACATCCGCGGTCGCAGCGTGCCCGAAGCGCGCGCCGTGCTGGCGTTCACGTCTCGTGAGGCGGCCCGTGCGATCGAGAAGGTGCTGCACTCCGCGGTCTCGAACGCCGAGGCGAACCACGGGCTCTCCGAGGACGGTCTCTACATCAAAGAGGCGTACGTCAACGAAGGCCCGATGCTGAAACGCTGGCGGCCACGGGCACGGGGTCGCGTCGCAAGGATCCACAAGCGGACCTGCCACATCACCGTCCTCCTGGCTCAGGCAGCCGCCGAAGAGGGGCCGGCTCGCAACCGCACACAGGGGACCAGACCGAAGACGGCGGCCGCGCCGCCGCCCGAGACGTCGACCGAGAACACAGAGGAGGCGACCACTTAGTGGGCCAGAAAGTTCATCCCGGCGGGATGCGCGTCGGCGTCATCCACGACTGGAAGTCGAACTGGTACACGGGCAAGAAGGAATTCCCCGGGTATCTGATCGAGGACATCAAGATCCGGGAGCACATCATCAACAAGCTCTCGCACGCGGGGCTGTCCGACATCCTGATTCGCAAGGACAAGCAGCGAATCACGGTCGACATCTACACCGCACGGCCCGGGATCGTGATCGGCAAGTCGGGCGTCGAGGTCGATGCGCTTCGCAAAGAGCTCCACGCCATCACCAAGAAGAACGTCCACATCAACATCAACGAGATCAAGCGGCCCGAGCTCGACGCGAAGCTCGTCGCTCAGTCGATCGCCGAGCAGTTGCAGAACCGTGTCAGCTTCCGCCGCGCGATGAAGCGTGCGCTGGCGTCCGGCATCCGTTCCGGCGCGAAGGGCGTTCGGATCCAGTGCGGCGGCCGGCTCGGAGGCACGGAGATGAGCCGCTCGGAGGCGTACTCGGAAGGACGCGTCCCGCTCCACACGATCCGCGCCGACATCGACTACGGCTTCGTCGAGGCGAGGACGACCTTCGGACGGATCGGCGTCAAGGTCTGGATCAACAAGGGCGAGATCATGCCCGAGGGGTACGGCGGTCTCGACACCGAGAAAGACGTACGGCTCGGCGAGCAGGATCAGGCACGCCGGAGGCGCGCGACCGTCGAAGGGCTCGGCGCCTCCCGCGAAGGCGGCCGCGACCGTCAGCGAGACCGTGAGGGCCTGGGCCCGGTTCGACCGTCGCGCAAGCGGGGCGGTGCAGGGCGCGGTGGCTCGGGTCGAGGCGGCCAGGGCCGCGGCGGCGGGCGACCGGCGCCGCGCAGCCGTTCGGGCCAGCAGGACAACGTCGAGCGGCCGCGCACGGACGAGACTGCGACCTCGGCCGAGGGCCGCGAGCAGCCGCCGATCGAGCCCCAGGTCGAGACGACTCCGGCTCCCGTCGAGGATGCACCGGACTCGACGACCCCGAAGCAGCAGACCGAGGATCCGACGAAGCAGGAAAAGGCTGACGACTAGTGCTACTGCCGAAGAAGACGAAGTACCGGAAGTACCAGCGCGGCCGCAGGCGCGGTTACGCGAAGGGCCAGACCGCCGTCCAGTTCGGCGACTACGGCCTGAAGGCGCTCGAGAACGGCTGGGTCACCAACCGTCAGATCGAGGCTGCGCGAATTGCCATGACGCGCAAGATCAAGCGCGGCGGGAAGGTGTGGATCAACGTCTTTCCCGACAAGCCGACGACGCAAAAGCCTGCCGAGACACGCATGGGGTCGGGCAAAGGCTCGCCGGAGCACTGGGTCGCAGTCGTGAAGCCCGGTCGCGTCATGTTCGAGCTGGCGGGCGTGCCGGAACCGCTCGCCAAGGAGGCTCTTCGCCTGGCCGGTACGAAGCTCTCCGTGAAGACGAAGTTCGTGAAACGAGAGGCGGATCTCTTTGAGAGCTAGAGACATGAGGGACATGACGGACGAAGAGCTGGAGAACGCGTTGCACGACCGTCGGCAGGAGCTGTTCAACCTGCGCTTCCAGTCTGCGACCGGCGCGCTCGAAAACAGTGCGCGCCTCAGGCTCGCGAAGCGCGAAATCGCACGCATCCTCACCGTGCGCGTCGAGCGCGAAAGGGCGGCCGGCTGATGGCCGACGAGCAGACGACCAATCCCGAGGAGACTCCGGAAGAGCCCGTGACGGCAGAGACTCCTGTCGAAGAGACCCCTGCGGAGGAACCGGCCGCAGCGGAATCCGAGGCTGCCGCTGAGCCCGAGGCTGCCGCTGAGCCCGAGGCTGCCGCTGAGCCCGAGGAGACCGAGGCTGCGCCAGAGCCAGTGGCCGAGGAGGCGTCACCGGAAGCGCCGGCAAGCGAGCCTCCCGGCGAGCCTCCGCCTGCTCCGAAGGAGGAGAAGAAGAGCCGCCGGCACGTCCCTCGTTCCGAGCGCCGCCGGCGCACGAAGCCTCGCCGAGAGCGTCCCGCCGAGCGGAAGACGATCACGCGGGCACCGAAGCCCGAGTCGGAGCGCGGCCGCCGGCAGGAGCGCCGCGGAGTCGTCGTGTCGAGCACGATGGACAAGACGATCGTGGTCAAGGTCGACACGATCAAGGCACACCCGCGCTACAAGAAGGTCGTCCGGCGCAGCGTCAAGTTCCATGCGCATGACGAGCACAACACTGCGAAGGTCGGCGACATCGTCCGCATCGTCGAGACGAGGCCGCTGTCCAAGTCCAAGTACTGGCGGCTGATCGAAGTCGTAGAGGCCGCCCGGTGATCCAGCAGGAGTCCAGATTGCGCGTCGCCGACAACACGGGCGCCCGCGAGCTCCTGTGCATCCGCGTGAAGGGCGGCACGGGTCGTCGCTACGCGCGCGTCGGCGACATCATCGTCGGCACGGTCAAGCAGGCGGCCCCGCAGGCCGCCGTCAAGAAGGGCGAGGTCGTGCAGGCCGTCGTCGTACGGACGCGCAAGCCGTTCGGGCGCGACGATGGAACGTCCATCGCCTTCGACGAGAACGCCGCGGTGATCATCGACAACCAGCGGAACCCGCGCGGCACGCGCATCTTCGGGCCGGTCGCGAGGGAATTGCGCGAGAAGAACTTCATGAAGATCGTTTCACTGGCTCCGGAGGTGCTGTAACCCAATGGCTCAGACGATGAGAATCCGCAAAGGCGACCTCGTCCACATCTTGAGCGGGAAGGACCGCGGCAAAGAAGGCCGCGTCATCGCCGCCCGCCCCAAGGAGGGCAAGGTCATCGTCGAGAATCTGAACATCGTCAAGCGGCACACCAAGCCGCGCCCGATCCAGAACGCCAGCCGCATGGGCACGGCCGGGATGACGCCGGGCGGCGTCATCGAGAAGCCGGCCCCGCTGCCCGTGGCGAACGTCATGGTCGTCTGTCCGGTTTGCCGTCGGCCCTCGCGCGTCGGGGTGCGGGACAAGGACTCGCACGGCCAGCAGATCAAGGTTCGCGTCTGCAAGCGCGCCGACTGCGGCGAGGAGATCGACAGGTGAGCACCACCAGGGTCAGGGAAGTCCGCAAGGAGGCGGCCCGCGCCTCGTACGCGCCGCGGCTGAAGGCGCTGTACGAGCAGGAGCTCCGCCCGCGCCTGAAGGACGACCTCGAGCTGTCGTCCGTGATGCAGGTTCCGCGGATCGAGAAGATCACCCTGAACATGGGCGTCGGCGAGGCGAAGACCGATGCGAAGCAGCTCGACTCCGCCCTGGACGAGCTCACGGTGATCGCCGGCCAGCGGGCACAGGTTCGCCGCGCTCGGAAGTCGATTGCACAGTTCAAGGTCCGCGAGGGGATGCCGATCGGCGCCAAGGTGACGCTCCGCGGCGACCGCATGTACGAGTTCCTCGACCGGCTGATCGCGATCGCGCTGCCGCGCATCCGCGACTTCCGCGGTCTCAGCCCCCGCTCCTTCGACGGCCGGGGCAACTACTCGCTCGGCATCCGGGAGCAGATCATCTTCCCCGAGATCAACTACGACGACATCCAGCAGGTGCGCGGCCTCGACGTCGCGATCACTACCTCCGCGAAGACCGACGAGCAGGCGCTCGAGCTCCTGCGAGGGCTCGGCATGCCCTTCGCGGCGGACGGAAGGGAGCAGTAATTGGCCAAGAAATCACTCCGGATCAAGCAGCAGCGCCCGCAGAGGTTCCAGACGCGGAACTACTCGCGGTGCAACCGCTGCGGCCGCCCTCGGGCCGTGTTCCGCAAGTTCGGGCTCTGCCGGATCTGCCTGCGGGAGCTCGCCCACCAGGGCGTCATCCCGGGCATGACGAAGTCGAGCTGGTAGGAGGCGCTGATGCTTACTGATCCCGTCGCCGACATGCTCGCCCGCATCCGCAACGCCAACAAGGCGTTGCACGAGAGCGCCGAGATGCCGACCTCTCGACTAAAGGAGGGCATCGCCCGCATCCTCAAGGAGGAGGGATACATCACGGATTTCCACGTTCGAACGGGCGAGAGCTTCGATACCCTGGTCGTCCAGCTCAAGTACGGCCGGAGCCGCGAGAGGATCATCACCGATCTCAAGCGGGTGTCCAAGCCCGGTCGTCGTGTCTACGCGCGCAAGGATCGCCTGCCGCGCGTGCTCGGCGGCATGGGTGTGGCGATCCTGTCGACGTCGAACGGGCTGGTGACGTCACGAACCGCAGAGGAGAAGGGAATCGGCGGCGAAGTCGTGTGCTTCGTCTGGTAGCGAATGAGTCGAATCGGAAAACAGCCAATCGAGCTCCCGAGCGGCGTGAACGTCTCGATCTCGCCCGGCCGTGTCATGGTGAACGGGCCACTCGGCGAACTCTCGCAGGACGTGCCGGCGCGCATGAAGATCGAGCAGTCGAACGGCGCGATCACCGTCGCGCGCCCGACCGAGCGCGGGGAGGATCGCGCGCTCCACGGCCTCACGCGGTCGCTGATCGCGAACATGGTCGAAGGGGTCACCAAGGGCTTCGAGAAGCGTCTCGAGCTACAGGGTGTCGGCTACCGGGCCGCCCTGCAGGGCACCGATCTTCGTCTCGACGTCGGGTACTCGCACCCGGTCGTGATGAAGGCGCCGCAGGGCATCACGTTCGAGGTTCCCCGGGCGACGGAGATCCTCGTCAAGGGCGTCGACAAGCAGCAGGTCGGTCAGATCGCAGCTGAGATCCGCAAGGTCCGCCCGCCGGAGCCCTACAAGGGCAAGGGCATCCGCTACGCGGGCGAGTACGTGCGACGCAAGGTCGGAAAGCGCGCCTGATGCCGACCCTCACCGTCAGACAGGCTCGCCAGCGACGGCACAAGCGTGTCCGCGGCAAGCTGTTCGGGACGCCCGACCGTCCACGCGTCGTCGTCAGTCGGTCGAACAAGGGCATCTCTGGCCAGGTCGTCGACGACACGAAAGGACGGACGATCGCCTCGGCACACTGGCTCCAGGTCCAGCCGCTCCACAAGGGCAACAAGACGGAGCAGGCGGCCGAGGTCGGACGGATGCTGGCGCGGAATGCGCGCAGGGAAGGCGTCGAGGAGGTCATCTTCGACCGCAGCGGCTACCTGTACCACGGACGCGTAAAGGCGCTCGCCGAGGCGCTGCGCGATGGAGGACTGAAGTTTTGAGCACCAGACCGCAATTCACAAGCGTCGAGCGCGAGGTCATCGCCCGCGAGGAGACTCGCGAGCTGAAGGAGCGCGTCGTCGAGATCAACCGGGTCGCCAAAGTCGTGAAGGGCGGCCGGCGCTTTTCGTTCACCGCGCTGGTCGTGATCGGGGACGAGGTCGACCGCGTCGGCGTCGGCTACGGCAAGGCGCGCGAGGTGCCGCTGGCAATCACGAAGGCCGTCGACGACGCAAAGAAGAACCTCTTCACGGTGCCGAAGCACGGGACGACCATCACCCACGAGATCCTCGGACGCTCCGACGCTGCGCGCGTCCTGCTGCGCCCGGCGAGCGAGGGAACCGGTGTCATCGCTGGCGGGGGTGTCCGCGCCGTGCTCGAGCTTGCGGGAATCCGCGACATCCTCGCCAAGAGCCTCGGCACGACGAACCCGATCAACATGGCAAAGGCGACGGTCAATGGCCTGAAGAGCCTACGCCGGCCCGAGGACGTGGCGAAGATGCGCGGCCTGCTGATCAGCGAAGTACTTCCTTACAAGCATTCGGAGCCGACCGAGGAGGAAACGGCCGAGCCGCCGGCGGAGCCCGCCGCACAGGCTCCCGCCGAGGTGCCGGCGGCCCAGCCTGGGACAAATGATGACGAAAGTCCGGATCACTCAAACCCGTAGCGAGATCGGCCAGAGCCAGAAGCACCGCGGCACCCTCCGCGCGCTCGGGCTCGGCAAGATCGGAAAGACCGTCGAGCACGACGACAGCCCGGTCCTGGCAGGCATGCTTCGGAAGGTCCGCCATCTGGTCGAGGTCGAGAATGGCTGAGCAGCTCAACCTGTCGTCGCTGAAGCCCGCGCAGGCGCGGACGGCCCGCAAGCGCATCGGCCGCGGCCTGGGCTCGGGCAAAGGCCGCTACTCCGGCCGCGGGATCAAAGGCCAGAAGGCTCGCTCGGGCTCGCACAAGATGCGTGCCGGCTTCGAGGGCGGCCAGATGCCGATCTACATGCGACTCGGCAAGCTGCGCGGGGCGACCTCGAAGGACGCGCTGCCGATCGGCCCCTTCCGGACGTCGACGGTCCCCGTCAACGTGTCCGCGCTCGACCGGTTCGACGACGGCGCCGAGGTGACACCGGAAACGCTTGTGGAGAAGGGCGTGATCAAGAACACGAAGACCGACGTCAAGGTGCTCGGGAACGGCGAGCTGACGAAGACGCTCACCGTCCGCGTCCACGCGATCTCGGCGACCGCGCGGAAGAAGGTCGAGAACGCCGGCGGAACGGTGTCGCTCTTGCGCGAGCCCAAGACCAAAAAGCGGAAGAGGGGCTAAGTGTTTTCCTGGCTCGCCAACGCGTGGCGCGTCCCTGAGCTTCGCAAGCGCGTCCTCTTCACGTTCTTCATCCTCGCGCTCTACCGCCTCGGCTCGTGGATTCCCGCACCGGGCGTCGACTCCGACACGATCAAGCAGTACTTCCAGGGCCGCGGCGGGACGATCCTCGGCCTTCTGAACGTCTTCTCAGGCGGCGCGCTCTCGCAGTTTGCGCTCTTCGCGCTCGGGATCATGCCGTACGTCACGGCGTCGATCATCCTGCAGCTGATGACCGTCGTCGTGCCGAAGCTCGAACAGCTTCAGAAAGAGGGCGAGTCAGGTTACGCCAAGATCAACCAGTACACGCGGTACCTCACCGTCGCCCTCGCGGCGGCGCAGTCGACGGGCTATGCGTATCTCTTCAAGCGCGCCGGCAACTTGGAGGCCAACACCGGGCGAATCGTCCTGATCGTCGTCACGCTGACGGCAGGGACGACGCTCCTGATGTGGATGGGCGAGCTGATCACGAAGCGCGGGGTCGGCAACGGCATCTCACTGCTCATCTTCGCCTCGATCCTCGCCTCCGCGCCGACCGGAATCGCGGCCTGGTACAACGGCGGCACGATGGAGCGGCTGTTCTTCCCGCTCGTCGCCCTGGGGATCATCGCCGCGGTCGTCTTCATCCAGGAAGGTCAGCGCAGGATCCCGATCCAGTACGCAAAGCGGATGGTCGGGCGCCGCCAGACGGCGGGCGGCTCCACCTACATGCCGCTACGCGTGAACATGGCCGGCGTCATCCCGGTCATCTTCGCCGCCGCGGTGATGGCGTTCCCGCCGACGATCGCGCAGTTCTTCCCGTCGACCCAGAGCTTCATCAACGCGCACTTCCAGTACTCGTCCCTGCCGTACCTCTTGTTGGAGGGCACGCTGATCATCGTCTTCACGTACTTCTACACGGCGGTCCAGTTCAACCCGGTCGACCAGGCCGAGAACCTGCGCAAGTACGGCGGCTACATCCCCGGCATCCGGCCGGGTGCGCCGACGGCGCAGTATCTCGACCGCGTGATGACGCGCCTGACCCTTCCCGGATCGCTCTACCTCGCGCTGGTCGCGGTTCTGCCGAGCCTCTTCATCAGGTACGGCGGCTTCTCACAGGCAACCTCACGCGCGCTCGGTGGTACCTCCGTGCTCATCGTGGTCGGCGTGGCGCTCGACACTATGCGCCAGATGGAGTCGCAGATGATGATGCGGAACTACGAGGGCTTCCTCAAGTAATGCCGCTCAACGTCCTCCTTCTCGGTCCGCAGGGGGCCGGAAAGGGCACGCAGGCGACGCGGATCTCGGCCGAGTACGACATCCCGCACATCGCCAGCGGCGAGATTCTCCGTGCCGAGATGGCCGCGGGGACGGACCTCGGCAACAGAGTGCGCGAGGTCATGGACCGCGGCGACCTCGTCTCGGACGACCTGATGATCGAGCTGATCCGAAGCCGGCTCGAGCAACGGGACACGGACTCTGGCTTCGTGCTCGACGGCTTCCCGCGGACGCTCGTCCAGGCCGAGGCCCTGGATTCGATCCTGTCGGACATCGGCCGGTCTTTCAGCGTCGTCTTCATCCTCCAGGTTCCGGACGAGGTCGCGTTCGAACGGCTGCGCCGCCGCGCCGAGCTCGAAGGACGAGCGGACGACACCGACGAGGCTATTCAGCGCCGGCTCGACCTCTACCACCAGGAGACCGAGCCGCTGGTCGAGTACTACCGCACTCGCAGCAGTCTCGTCCCCATTCATGCCGCTCGGACCGAGAACGAGGTCTTCGCGGAGATCCAGGCGGCTCTGGAACAGGTACCGGCTTGATCATTCGAAAGTCAGCCCAGGAGATCGAGGGGATGGCGCGCGCCGGCGAGTTGGTCGCCGACACGATCGCCCTCATGGGCGAGCACATCCAGCCTGGGATCACGACTGCCGAGCTCGACCGCGTCGCGGAGGACTACATCCGGGAGCACGGAGGCGTCCCGACGTCGAAGGGCTACCGTGGCTTCCCCGCGGCGACGTGCATCTCGCCGAACTCGATGGTCGTCCACGGGATCCCCGGCGAGCACGTTGTTCGCGACGGCGACGTCATTTCCGTGGACGTCGGGATAACGCTCGACGGCCTCGTCGCCGACAGCGCGTACACATTCGCGGTCGGCCGCGTCGACCCGGAGACTGGGCGACTGCTCGAGGTCGGCAAGGAGGCGCTAGCGGCCGCGATCGACCAGGCCCGGGCGGGCAATCGGATCGGCGACATCTCGCATGCTGTGCAGGGGCTCGTCGAGGGAGCCGGGTTCGCGGTCGTCCGCTCACTGGTCGGCCACGGCGTCGGCCGCTCCTACCACGAGGAGCCGCAGATCCCCAACTTCGGCGAGCCCGGCCGCGGCCCCTTGCTCCGCCCGGGCATGACGCTGGCGATCGAGCCGATGATCACGGCCGGTGGCCCGGACGTGTACCTCCACGACGACGAGTGGTCGATCTCGACGCAGGACGGTTCGATGGCCGCCCACTTCGAGCACACGGTCGCCGTCGCGGAGGAAGGGCCCCCGAGGATCCTCACTGCGGCGAGGTCGCGAGAAAAGGCCGGTTTGCTACCATAATTGGCTCGCGGCGGGGCGTCCCGCCGTCTTTTCATGCGCTAACAGAAAGGACTATGGCCAACAAGGAAGAGAAGATCGAGATGGAGGGTGAGATCACCGAAGCGCTCCCGAGCACGATGTTCCGGGTGCAGCTCGAGGGCGGTCATTCCGTCCTCGCCACCATCTCGGGGAAGATGCGAAAGCATTACATCCGCATCCTTCCCGGGGACAAGGTGAAGGTCGAGCTCTCTCCATACGACCTCACCCGCGGCCGGATTACCTACAGACACCGATGAAAGTCAGAGCATCAGTCAAGCCCATGTGCGAGCGCTGCCGCGTGATCAAGCGGCACGGCAAGACCATGGTCATCTGCAGCAATCCTCGACACAAGCAACGTCAAGGCTAGGAGCGCCATGGCACGCATCGCCGGAGTGAACCTCCCCAACCAGAAGCGGCTCGAGATCGGGCTCACGTACATCTACGGGATCGGCCAGCCGACCGCGCAGAAGATCGCCGCCGAGCTCGGGGTCAACCCCGATACGAAGGTTCGCGACCTCACCGACGACGAGGTCACGAAGCTCCGCCAGTACATCGACGAGAACCTCCAGGTCGAAGGAGATCTTCGCCGCGAGCGCTCGCAGGCGATCAAGCGCCTAGGCGAGATCGGCTCGTACCGCGGGATCCGCCATCGCCGCGGCTTGCCCGTCAACGGGCAGCGCACGCGGACGAACGCGCGCACCCGCAAGGGCCCGGCGAAGACCGTGAGCCGCGGCAAGCGGTCGACCGCGAAGACGTAACGTGGCACCTCCTCGAAAGACAGCGGCGCGAGGCCGTCAGCGGCGTCGCGTGCGGAAGAACATTGCCGTCGGTCAGGCGCACATCAAGACGTCGTTCAACAACACGATCGTCGCGCTGACGGACTCGGACGGCAACGTGATCGCGTGGGAGTCCGCCGGCTCGGCCGGCTTCAAGGGCTCGCGGAAGTCGACCCCGTTTGCCGCGCAGGTGACCGCAGACTCGTGCGCCCGCAAAGGCATGGAGCACGGCCTGCAGAAGGTCGAGGTCTACGTCAAGGGCCCCGGATCCGGCCGCGAGACCGCGATTCGCTCGCTTCAGGCGGCTGGGCTCGAGATCCTCGGCGTGAAGGACGTGACGCCGCAAGCCCACAACGGCGTCCGGCCGCGGAAGCGGAGGCGCGTCTAATGGCACGCGACCGTTCTCCGAAGTGCAAGCAGTGTCGCCGCGAGGGCATGAAGCTGTTCCTCAAGGGCGAGCGCTGCCTGACGGAGAAGTGCGCGATCGAGCGTCGCTCCTATCCGCCGGGCGAGCACGGCCGCGGGCGGATCAAGCAGTCCGAGTACCTGCTGCAGCTGCGCGAGAAGCAGAAGGCGCGCCGGTACTACGGCCTGCTGGAGAAGCAGTTCCGCACCTACTACAACAAGGCGGCGAAGGGCACGGGCGTGACGGGCGAGAACCTGCTGCGGATGCTCGAGACGCGTCTCGACAACGTCGTCTA
>JBKPMS010000155.1:0-10606 GCA_046732275.1 Actinomycetota bacterium
CGTCCGGGCCGTCCTCGGCTCGGCGCGCCGGCCCGTGACCACGGTGCGGGTGAACGGCGTCGAAACTCCACACTTCCGAGAGGACCTGGCGCTCGTGTCGGAGCTGGAGCTCGAGGCCCTCGTCGTTCCAAAGGCGACCCCGGACGCCGTCGCGGCACTGGGCCCTCACGGACCGCCGCTAATCGCCATCGTCGAGACCGCCGAGGGCCTCCGGCAGGCGTACGACACCGCTGGTGCCCCGCGCGTCGCGGCGCTCGTCCTCGGCGCGGCGGATCTCGGCGCCGAGCTCGGCCTCGAGCCGCGCGCCGACGGCCTCGAGATCCTCTACGCACGCTCGAAGGTCGTCGTCGACTCGGCGGCGGCAGGGATCCGAGCGCCGTTCGACGTCGTCTACCTCGACCTTCTCGACCACGACGGGCTCGAAGAGCAGGCGCGGCTCGCGAGGTCGCTCGGGCTCCGCGGCAAGGCATGCATCCACCCGGACCAGGTCGAGGTCGTCAACCGGGTGTTCGCGCCGACAGCGGCAGAGGTCGACTGGGCGCAGCGAGTCGTCGAGGCATTCGAGGAAGAAGAGATCGCCGGGAGAGGCGTCTTCGCCCTCGACGGCACGATGGTCGACCGGCCCGTCGTCGAGCGGGCGCGGCGAATACTGGCGGAAGCGAAAGGAGCGTCTGCATGAGCACTGAACTGCAAGCGGCGTCCAAGGCTTGGCGCGGGCGCTTCTTCGAGGACCTCGAGGTCGGCGACGTGTTTCGGAGCCGGCTCGGGCGGACGATCTCCGAGGTCGACAACGTCTGGTTCACCTGCCTGACGCTGAACACGAATCAGATTCACTTCAACACGCCTTATGCCGAGCGCACGCAGTTCGGCCGGCCGCTCGTGAACAGCGCGTTCACGCTCGCGCTCGTCACCGGCATGACCGTGCCGGACACGAGCGAAAACGCCGCCGCCAATCTCGAGTGGACGGACATCAAGCTGCCGAAGCCTGTTTTCGCCGGCGACACGATCTGGGCGGAGAGCGAGATCCTCGCCCTGCGCGAGTCCAAATCCAATCCGAGCGTCGGCATCGTGACGATGCGCTGCCGGGGGATCAACCAGCGGCGCGAGGTCGTGATCGAGTTCAAGCGGACGTTCATGCTCTACAGGCGCGACGCCCCCGAGGCTGCGCCGGCTTTTCCCGGCACCGACACGGAATGGAGCGTGTGAACATGACTGCAACGGAACGGCTGGCAGATTTCGGCGCGGAGCTCGCCTACGAGCAGATCCCGGGCGAGGTCGCCGACGCGGCGAAGCTCCACCTGCTCGACTGCCTCGGATGCGGGCTCGCGGCTTCCGGTCTCGGCATCGCGACCGAGGGCTGCCGCGCCTTCGCCGAGCTCGGCGGCGAGCCGCAGGCAACGGTGATCGGCCTGGACACGCGCCTACCCGCCGTCAACGCCGCCTTCTCGAACGCGATGCTCTCGCACGGCCTCGACTTCGACGACACGCACTCCGACTCGGTCTCGCACGTGAGCGTCGTGGTCTGCCCCGTGGCGCTCGCGGCGGGCGAGGCAGCCGGAGCAACCGGCCGCGAGGTGCTGACGGCGATCGTTGCCGGCAACGAGGTCGTGACGCGCGTCGGCATGGCCGCGTCCGGCGCGTTTCACAAGCGCGGCTTCCACCCGACGGCGATCTGCGGGATCTTCGGCGGAACAGTCGCCGCATCGCGGCTCACAGCCTCCGACACCGCGGACACGGTCAGCGCCCTCGGCATCGCCGGCTCGTTCGCCGGCGGTCTGTTCGCCTACCTCGAGGACGGGACGGCGACGAAGCCGATGCACCCGGCATGGGCCGCCCACGGCTCGCTCCTGGCCACGCGCCTCGCCTCGCTCGGCGCCGAGGGGCCGCCCAGCGTGATCGAGGGCCGGTTCGGCCTCTACCACGCCTTCGTCGGCGCCGAGCCGGGAGAGGTGGACATCGAAGCCCAGCTAGCCGACCTCGGGCAACGGTGGGAGACGCCGCGCATCGCGTACAAGCCGTACCCGGCGTGCCACTACATCCACGGCTCGCTCGGAGCGACGAGCACGCTCGCCGGCGAGATCGATCCCGAGGAGATCGACGAGATCGTCGTCACGATCCCGGAGGCCGGCGTCTCGCTCGTGCTCGAGCCGGAGGAGGCGAAGCAGACGCCGCGCAGCGAGTACGAGGCGAAGTTCAGCCTGCAGTACTCGACCGCCGCGATGCTCGCGCACAAGCAGGTCGGTGTGCGCAGCTACATGGACGAAGCGATCCGTGACGCGCGCGTGCTCGATCTCGCGGGGAAGGTCCGCTACGAGACGAAGCAGTTCTCGACCTATCCGGGCGCGTTCCCGGGCGGTGTGCAGATACGGACGAAGGACGGGCGCACGCTCGAGCGCGAGTTCCCGTACCAGCTCGGCGCGCCCGAGAACCCGATGTCGCCGGACGAGGTGCGTGCGAAGTACCGCGAGAACGCGTCGCTCGTGCTCGGCAACGGCGAGATCGATGCGCTCGAGGAACAGGTGCTCTCGCTCGAAGAGCAGGACGACCTGCGCTCGCTCTGCTCGCTCCTCGCGGCGGAGAAGGTCGCGGTGTGACGGTCGCCGAGCAGACCGAGATCGTCGCGAGCGTCCGCGACTGGGTCGAGCGGGAGGTGATGCCGGTCGCGTCGGAGCTCGAGCACGCCGACGAGTATCCGGTCGTGCTCGTCGAGCAGATGAAGGACCTCGGCCTGTTCGGCGTGATCATCTCGGAGGAGCACGGCGGGCTCGGGCTCGACCTCACGACGTACGCGCTGATCCAGGTCGAGCTGTCGCGCGGCTGGATGTCCCTCTCGGGCGTCCTGAACACGCACTTCCTCTCGGCCTGGATGATCGAGACGTACGGCACGAAGGAGCAGCGGCAGCGGTACCTGCCGCGGATGGCCAACGGCGAGCTCCACTCGGCCTACTCGATGACGGAGCCGCACGCAGGTTCGGACGTCCAGGCGATTCGGACGCGCGCGATTCCGGAGGGCGACGAGTATGTGATCACCGGCCAGAAGATGTGGGCGACGAACGGGCTGAACTCGGGCATGGTGATGCTGCTCGCGAAGACCGACCCGGACGCCGATCCGCCGCATCGCGGCATGACCGCTTTCATCGTCGAGAAGGAGCCCGGCCGATCCGAGCAGCCCGGCCTCACGATCCCGACTCCGCTCCGCAAGCTCGGCTATAAGGGCGTCGAGTCGACCGAGCTCGTCTTCGACGGATTCCGGGCCCCTTCGTCGAGTGTCCTCGGCGGCAATGACGGCGTCGGGCAGGGCTTCAAGTACTTCATGGGCGCGATCGAGCTCGGGCGCGTGAACATCGCCGCGCGCGCCGTCGGGATCGCAACCAGGGCGTTCGAGGAGGCGATTCGCTACGCGCAGGAACGCCGGGCGTTCGGCAAGCCGATCGCGCAACACCAGGCGATCCAGCTCAAGCTCGCGCAGATGGCGACGAAGACCGAGGCGGCGCGGCTGCTGATGATCGAGGCAGCGCAGGCGAAGGACCGAGGCGAGCGGGCCGACCTCGAGGCCGGCATGGCGAAGCTGTTCGCAACGGAGACGGCAGAGGAGGTCGCACTCGAGGCGATGCGGATCCACGGCGGCTACGGCTTCTCGCAGGAGTTCGTCGTCGAGCGGCTGTACCGCGACGCGCCGGTGCTCATCCTCGGCGAAGGCTCGAACGAGATCCAGCAGCTCGTCATCGCCCGGCGCCTGCTCGAGCGCTACGGGATTTGATGGACTTCGCCGTTCCGGCGGAGCTGAACGAGATCCGGACGGCCGTCCGGGAGCTGTGCACGCAGTTCCCGGGGGAGTACTGGCGCGCGCTCGAGCCGGACCGCTACCCCGAGGAGTTCGTGCGGACGCTGACCGAGCACGGCTGGCTCGCCGTGCTCATCCCCGAGGAATACGGCGGCGCCGGCCTCGGCCTCTCGGCCGCGAGCGTCATCCTCGAGGAGATCAACGCGTCAGGCTGCAACGCGGGGGCCTGCCACGCGCAGATGTACACGATGGGCACGATCCTCCGACACGGCTCGGACGAGCAGAAGCAGCAGTACCTGCCGAAGATCGCGTCGGGCGAGCTGCGCCTCCAGGCTTTCGGCGTCACCGAGCCGACCGTCGGCTCAGACACGACGCGCATCCAGACAAGCGCGGAGCGGGGAGACGGCGGCTACGTCATCAGCGGCCAGAAGATCTGGACCTCGCGAGCGCTGTACTCCGACCTCATGCTGCTGCTCGCGCGGACGACGCCGTTCGACGACGTGGAGAAGAAGACCGAGGGATTGTCGACCTTCCTCGTCGACATGAAGCAGGCGGTAGCGAACGGGACGATGACGATCCGGCCGGTCAAGACGCTGATGAATCACGCGACGACGGAGATCTTCCTCGACGGCGTCGAGGTGCCGGCCGACTCGCTGATCGGCGAGGAGGGAAAGGGATTCCGCTACATCCTCGACGGGATGAACGCCGAGCGAATCCTCATCGCTGCGGAATGCGTCGGCGACGGGCGGTGGTTCGTCGACAAGGCGTCTCGGTACGCCTCGGAGCGCGTTGTCTTCGGGCGGCCGGTCGGCCAGAACCAGGGCGTCCAGTTTCCGATTGCGCGGGCGCACGCCGCGATCGAGGCGGCAGATCTGATGCGCCAGAAGGCGGCGTGGCTCTTCGAGCAGGGGCTCCCGTGCGGCTCGGAGGCGAACATGGCAAAGCTACTCGGCTCCGAAGCCTCGTGGCAGGCGGCGAACGCGTGCCTCGATGCCTACGGCGGCTTCGGCTTCGCCGAGGAGTACGACGTGGAGCGCAAGTTCCGCGAGACGAGGCTGTACTCGATCGCGCCGGTCTCTAACAATCTCGTGCTGGCGTATCTCGGCCAGCACGTGCTCGGGCTGCCGCGCTCCTATTGAGCCACGCGCGTGAAGGTGCGGAGCGACGCTTCGAGCTGCTCGCGCTCGAAGCCGCGGCCGATGAACACGAGCCGCGAGCGGCGATCGTCGTCGGGCCAGCTGTCGAGATGCTCGGGCGGATGCACGGCATGCTGAACGCAGTTGAGGAGCACCGGCCCTCCTCTGCCGACGTTGAGCAACCCTTTGACGCGGAGGATGTCCGAGCCGCGCGCCTGGAGGAGCATCGTCAACCAAACCGCAAATGTCGTCCAGTCGAGCTCGTCGTCGAGGAACACGGCGACTGCATGTACGTCGTCCCGATGCGAGTGCCCGTCAAGGGAAAGCTCGCGCACGTCCCGAGCTGCGCCGGCGAAGACCTCGGCGGGCTCGACGGCACCGAAGACCGCCTCGACGATCGGCGCGGCCGGATTGAGACGCCCGAGCCGCTCTTCGACGTCTCGAACGGCGCCGACGTCGGCCACGTCCGTCTTCGTGACCACGAGCCGGTCGGCGATGGCGGCCTGCTTGACCGACTCGGGCTCGCGCATCCCGTGCACGGCGTCGACCGTGGCGACGACGCTCTCGAGCCGATAGTGGTGGCGGACCACGGGCTCCGAGAGCAGCGTGTACACGACCGGCGCCGGATCGGCTAGGCCGGTCGTCTCGACGATGACGCGCGCGAACGGCGGGATGTCGCCACGCGTTCGCCGGCTGAGGAGATCCCGCAGCTCGTCGGCGAGGTCGCCGCGCAACGAGCAGCAGACGCAGCCGCTGTCGAGGACGACCGTCCGTTCGTCGACTCGCCGCAGCAGGTGATGGTCGATCGCGACCTCGCCCAGCTCGTTGACGATCACCGCCGTCTCGCCGAGCTCTGGACGCCGGAGCAGACGGGAGATCAGCGTCGTCTTGCCGCTGCCGAGGAAGCCCGTGACGAGGACGACCGGAAGCTTGTCAGCCAAGGTGCGTGAGCAGGCCGGCGTCGAGGGGATCGAGGCGCCCGCCGTTGAGGCGCTCCGCCTCCGACCAGACCGCGCCGAGGTTCGTGACGACGACCGAACGCCCTTTGCGGTCGCGGAGGACGTAGAGGCGTCCTCCCCAGTCGTCGAGCCTGAGACCGAAGTGGCCGAGCACGCGGTTCGTGAGCTTCACGCGGAAGACGCGTGCCCGACGACCGCCGTCCTGTTCGGCCCAGTGCTCGTCGAGCAGTGCTCCACACAGGGCGCACATGTCGTAGCGTTGTAGCACCGACGAGGGAGGAGACATGGCGAAGGAGATCTTTTGCAGCATCGGGGTCGACGTCGACGCGGTCGCCGGCTGGCTCGGGTCCTACGGCGGCGAGGACTCACCGGACGACATCTCGCGCGGCGTGTTCGCCGGCGAGGTCGGCACCCGCCGCCTGCTCAAGCTCTTCGACAAGTACGACCTGAAGACGACCTGGTTCATCCCCGGTCACTCGATCGAGACGTTTCCGGAGGAGTCGAAGATGGTCGTAGATGCCGGCCACGAGGTCGGTATGCACGGTTACTCGCACGAGAACCCGATCGCGATGACGCCGGAGCAGGAGGAGGCCATTCTCGTCAAGTGCATCGGCCTGATCGAGGATGTGGCCGGACGTCGCCCGACCGGTTATGTGGCGCCGTGGTGGGAGTTCTCCAACGTCACGAACGAGCTGCTGCTGAAGCACGGGATCAAGTACGACCACAGCCTCATGCATCGCGACTTCCATCCCTACTACGTCCGCGTCGGCGACAGCTGGACGAAGATCGACTACTCGAAGCACCCCGACGAGTGGATGAGGCCGCTCGTCCGCGGCGAGGAGACCGACCTGATCGAGATCCCGGCGAGCTGGTACCTCGACGACCTGCCGCCGATGATGTTCATCAAGGGCGCTCCGAACAGCCACGGCTTCGTCGACCCCCGGCACCTCGAGGAGATCTGGCGCGACCAGTTCGACTACGTCCATCGCGAGGAGGACTACGCCGTCTTCGCGATGACGATCCATCCGGACGTCAGCGGCCGTCCGCAGGTGATCCTGATGCTCGAGCGGATGATCGAGCACATCAACGGCCACGACGGCATCCGCTGGGCGACGATGGATGACATCGCCGACGACTTCGCGAAGCGGTTCCCGCGCGGCTCGGCTCAGCCGGACGGCGCGGGCGGCATGCGGGAGGCCTCCCAGAAGGCCGCGGTCTAGGGAGCCGGCGCTACTCCGCTCGCGTCGGCGCTCCGACGGTCGAGAGCTCCTCGGCGACACCGAGCTCCTCCTCCACCCGGTGGACCGGCGTCGCGCGGACGCGGAGGCGGAGCGCACCGACCAGAAGCACGATCGCGACCGCGATCAGCGTCACGAGCGTCGTCAGCATTCCGAGGGCGTACAGGTCGGGCCTGATCGCGGTCGTGAACGTCAGCCCGCCGATCTCGAGCGGCAGGGTCTGCGTTGCCTCTCGCTGGAAAAGGACGCTCCGATCGTAGTCGTTCCAGGTCAGCGTGAAGCCGAACAGGAAGCAGCCGAAGATCCCGGTCCAGACAAGGGGCAGCGTCACCTCGCGGAAGGTCCTCCGCGAGTTCGCTCCGAGGTCGTGGGCGGCCTCCTCGATCCGCCGGTCGTAGCGATTCCAGACGGCGAGCATGACGAGAAAGCCGAACGGGATTCCCCAGACGACGTTCGCACCGAGCGCCGTGTGCCAGATCGAGGTCGGCTCGTCCAGGTACTTCCAGAAGAGCTGCGTCCCGACCGCGAGGAGGAAGCCCGGCGTCATCAGCGCCAGCATGATCACGTAGAAGGCGACGGAGTCCGACTTGAATCGCCAGCGCTGGCGGAATGCCATCGAGAGCGTGAACGCCACGAACGCGACGATCGCGCCGGCCGTGAGGCTGATCCACAGCGATCCCAGCGCCGCAGTCTTGATCTCGTTCGCGTGCGAGCCGAACTGCGACGGGTCGAACAGCAGGCGCCACCAGCGAAGGCTCAACGGTCCCCGGAACGGAAACGTGATCGCTCCGAAATACCCCTGGAACGAGAGGACGCCCATGAGGATGATCGGCGCGTACAGGAAGACCAGGAACGCGACGAAGTAGGTGCCGAGCCCCCACTTCGCCCAGTCGCGCCGCTTCCGCATCGTCAGAGCTCCTCGCGAAGGTTGGAGAAACGCATGATCACGAACACGCCCGCGATCAGCGCAAGCACGAGCCACACTGCTGCGGCGGCGCCGTAGGGGTACTGCACTGCGAGCTGGATGTACGAGTTGACGATCGTCCCGACGGACTGGATCTTGTTCCCGCCGACGACGAGCACCGTTCCGTACTCGCCCATCGTAAGGACGAAGACGAAGATCGACCCGATCACGACGCCCGGCATCGCTTGCGGCAGGATGACCTCGCGGAACGTCCGCCACCAGTTCCCGCCGAGGTCGCGCGCAGCCTCGACCGCCGCACGGTCGACCTGCGCCAGCGAGAAGAAGAGCGGGGTGACCATGAACAGGATGTAGAGCTGAATCAGCGCCAGCCGCACAGAGGCGCTCGAGAAGCTCGCCACTCCGATCTTGGACAGGATGTAGTTGAGGGGATAGGTCCAGGCGACCGAGCGGATGAGGAAGCTCGTCCAGAACGGGGCGAGGGCGAGCAGGAAGAGCGCGATCTGATTGCGCAGGTTCTCCACCTTCAGCGCTAGGAAGTACGCGACCGGGAAGCCGAAGACGAGGCACGCCGCGACGACGATGAGAGAGGACTCGAAGCTCGTCAGCATGTTGTGCCAGTACGTCGAGTCGTGGAACAGCCGCGAGTAGTTGTCGAGCGTCAAGTCGGTGGTGAAACCGGACTTGGCGCCTTGCGAATACGTCCAGAAGCTGACGAGGACGATGAAGACGAGCGGCGCGATCAGGAAGAAGCCGAGCCAGACGAACCCCGGCAGCGCCCACAGCGCGGTGATCCAACCCCTGCCGCGCTCGCCACCCGCCTGTTCGCCGAGCGCCCGCTCCGCAGGCGCCTGCTCGACGATCTCCTCGGTCGCCTCGATCTCGGCGACGTCGAGCTGCGGGACTTGCTCAGGCTCTGAGGAGCTTGCCATCGTCCTCGTCCCAGGTGATCGTGATCTTCTCGCCTTCTCTGCCTCGCAGCGAGGGGTAGTGGTCGCCGGGAACCTTCGCCAGCATTCGTTCGTCGCCGACGGCGAGATGCAGCTTGACGAGGTCGCCGAGAAACTCGACGAAGACGATGTCGCACTGCGCGGAGTTCAGCCGACTCGTCACCTCGCCGTTCGCGAGCCGAACGGCCGCGGCGCGAACCGCAACCATTGCCTCGTCACCGACCGCAGGCCGGTCCTCCGGCGCCCGGACGCTCGCCTGGACATGGCCGTTCTCGACGATGATGCGGTCGCCGTCATGAGCCGTGACCTTCCCGCGGATGATGTTGTTGTCGCCCATGAAGCGGGCGACGAGCTCGGTCTCGGGCTTCGTGGCGATCGTTAGGGGGTCTGCGATCTGCTGGATGCGAGCCTCGTTCATCACGACGATGCGGTCCGCCATCGAGAGCGCTTCCTCCTGGTTGTGGGTGACGTGGATGAACATCAGCCCCAGCCGTCGCTGGAGGTTCCGAAGCTCGACGCGCATCCGGAGCTGCAACAGCCGGTCGAGGTCGCCGAGCGGCTCGTCGAGCAGCAGCGCTTTCGGCTTCGTCACGAGCACGCGCGCGAGAGCCACACGCTGCTGCTGCCCGCCGGACAGAGCGCGCGGCTTGCGGTCGGCGAGCTCGTCGAGGCCGACCATGCGGAGGGCGTCGAACGCCTCCTTCCGCCGCTCGTCCTTGCCGATCCCGTGCATCTTCAGTCCGAACTCGACGTTCTCGACGACGCTGCGATGTGGGAAGAGGGCGAAATGCTGGAAGACCGTCGTCGTCGGACGTTTGTGCGGCGCGAGGTCGACGAGCGACTGGCCGTCGAGAACGATGTCACCGGCGGTTGGGAACTCGTGGCCGCCGATCATGCGGAGCGTCGTCGTCTTGCCGCAGCCCGATGGGCCCAGCAGGACGACGTATTCGCCGTGGTCGACGTGGAGGTTGACGTCCTCGACGGCGACGGTTCCCCCCGGGAACACCTTCGTCAGCTCGACGAGATCGAGCCCCGACTCCTCGGACTCGGAAGGGGCGGCGGTTGCCGCCCCTTCCGAAGTTGGACCTACGGTCCCCGTTTCGTCCGGCATAAGCGCTAGGCGCTGAGGAAGTCGTTGAACCGTTTGATCTGGTAGGCGTTCGCCGTGAAGAACGAGTTCCACGACGAGTACTTGCAAGAACGCGTCAGGAACGAGCCCCCGTCGCGCTTTTGCCCCTTCTTGATGTCACCGACGTGGCCGGTGATCCCCGGCAGATCGCGCGGGGCGGCCTTGCCGTTGTACCAGAAGTCGTACTCGGCGGCCGTGAACGCAGGCTTGCCCTCGGAGCCGTGCGCCTTGATCCAGGCGGGCAGCTTCTTGCCGTTGGCGATGTAGTAGCCCTGTCGCATGATCAGGGCACCGAGGTAGCCCTCGTACATCCAGTTCAAGTACTGGTAGGCAGCCTGCAGCTTGTCGCCCTTCACATGCTTGGGGATCCCTTGTGCGCTGCACCAGCCGCGCATGCCTTCCTTCGGAAACGCGTAGCGGACCGGGACACCTTGGGCAACGAGCAGCGCGACGGCAGGCGACCACATCGACTCGATCACGACCTGCTT
>JBKPMS010000156.1:0-7326 GCA_046732275.1 Actinomycetota bacterium
GTGCCGCCGGCGATGGCGACCGGGACGATCATGGCGAAGTACCAGTTGTGCCACGTCGTCGCGAGCCCTGCGACGAGGTAGCCGCCGCCGTAGACGAACGACGCGAAGAAGATGACGCGCGCAATTCCGAACTTGTCGCCGAGCCGTCCGGCGATCACCGCCGCTATGACGTACCCGGTGGCGACGGCCCCGAGGACCGCCGACGAGATCGCCTTCGTCTCGTGCAGCCCGTCGATGACGTAAAGGACGACGAAGGTACGCGCGGCCGCGAACGTTCCCTCCCACGCTGCGTTCGCGAACAGGAACCGCCGCACTTCGGCTTCTTCCCTGAAGATCGACCAGCTGCGCGCGAAGTACGCTCGCACCCCCTCGAACACGCGGCCGTGCCCACCGTCCTCCCGCAGCCAGACGATCGGGGCGGCGCATGCGGCGGTCGTCACGAACGCCGCGAGCACGAACGGCGCCGCATGCCAGGCCTTGAGCAGGAAGCCGCCCCCGACCAGCGCGCCCCCGAGCGCAATCCCGCGGAGCACATGCTGGATCCCCTGCGCGCGGCCGTACGTCGACGGCGGGAGCAGGTCGGGATAGAGCCCGCGGTAGGGCGGTTCGTAAACGTAGTACGCAAAGAAAAACGCGAGCACGATCAGCGTCGTCGTCCAGAGGGTCGGCATGAACGGCATCAGCAGCAGGCAAAAGGCCATCGGGCCGAGCGCGGCGAGCATGAACGGACGGCGGCGCCCGAGCGGAGTGTGGAACGTGTCGCTCCACGGACCGATCACGGGCGACAGCAGAAGCGCGAAGACACCCTCGGCGCCGAGCACGAGGCCGATCAGCGTTCCCGACCCGGTGAAGCGATTCAGAAGCGGCGGGAGATAGGCCGCGGTCGTCGTGATGGAAAACGCCAGCCCGAATGCGCCGAGACCGAGGAGCCAGTAGAGACGACGTGCGACATCGGGCGAGCGTCTCGCCGCTTCTGCGGTGAGCTCTGTCACGCCTAGAGGCGCGCGGCCCCGCGATCGCCGCTCGAACCACCACCGACGCCGCTCACAAACTCCACTCTAGTGTTACGGTCGGACCCGTGGTGCTGCGCGACGTCCTCGTCGTCGATTTCACGCGGTACCTGCCGGGCCCGTTCGCAAGTCGCGAGCTGTTGCAGCGCGGCGCGCGGGTGGTCCGAGTCGAAACGCCCGAAGGGGACCCGCTCCGCACCGTTGCGCCGGGTTGGGACGCCGCGATCAATGCCGGCAAGGAATCCGTTGTCTGGGATCGCGAACGCAACCCCGAGCTCGGCAGCGCTCTCAGCCGCCGCGCCGACGTCGTCCTCGAAGGCTTTCGACCCGGTGTCGCCGAACGCCTCGGCATCGGGCCGGACGACGTTCCGCCGTCGGTTGTCTACTGCTCGGTGACCGGTTTCGGAGCAGACGACCTGCGCCCGGGCCATGACCTCAACTACCTGGGTTGGGCCGGCGTCCTCGCCGAGACCGCGCCGGCCTTGCCGCCGGTCCAGATCGCGGACCTCGCCGGTGGATCGCTGTACGCGGTGATCGACATCCTGGCCGCTCTGCTCGAGCGGCAGCGCACCGGCCGCGGAGCGCGTCTGACGATCTCCATGACGCACAATGCCCACCGCTTCGCGTCGCACCGCCTTCACGGCACGCCCGAGCGGATTCTCACAGGCGGCCTCGCGTGCTACGGCATCTATGAAACGGCCGACGGCCGCTACCTGACGATCAGTCCGGTCGAGTCGAAGTTCTGGGCGCGCCTCTGTGAGGTCCTCGGCCGCACAGACCTGATCGAGCGCCACTACGACGAAGATCAGGAGGCCGTGCGCACCGAGCTGGCCGCCGTCTTCCGTTCGAGGCCGCTCGACGAATGGCTCGAGCTCTTCGAAGGATGGGACGTCATGGCCGGCCCGGTCTGGACCCTCGCCGAGGCAGCAGCGCGGTTCGGCGAGGCGCCGCCGCCGGCCGGCCCACCGGCATTGGGCGAGCACACCGAGCAGTGGCGCGCCGAGCTGCTCTCTTTGGAGGGCCGCTAGCTCTCGCCTCGATCGTTGCCGCCCGGCAGCGCATCCGTCAGCCGGCCGAGCGCCTGTGTCACCTCGCTGGGAATGATCCAGACCTTGTTCGCCTCACCCTGCGCGATCTGCGGCAGTACCTGGAGGTACTGGTAAGCAAGGAGCTTCGGGTCGGCATCTCCCTCGTGGATCGCCCGGAACACCGTGTCGATCGCCTTCGCCTGACCCTCCGACTGCAGGATCGCCGCCTGTTTCTGGCCCTCGGCGCGCAGGATCGAGCTCTGCTTCTCACCTTCCGCCGTGAGGATCTGCGACTGTTTCACGCCTTCTGCGTTGAGAATCGCCGCGCGCTTGTCGCGCTCCGCGCGCATCTGCTTCTCCATCGAGTCCTTGATCGTCCCGGGCGGGTCGATCGCCTTCAGCTCGACGCGGTTGACGCGGATGCCCCACTTGCCCGTCGCCTCGTCGAGAACGCCGCGAAGCTGGCCGTTGATCTGATCGCGCGACGTGAGCGTTTCCTCGAGCTCCATGCCGCCGATCACATTCCGCAGCGTCGTCACGGTCAGCTGCTCGATGCCCTTGATGTAGTTGGCGATCTCGTACGTCGCCGCCTTCGGATCGGTGACCTGGAAATAGATCACCGTGTCGATGTTGACGACGAGGTTGTCCTCGGTGATGACGGGTTGCGGCTCGAACGAGACGACCTGCTCGCGGAGATCGATCATGTCCCGAATCCGGTCGATGAAGGGGACAACCAGGGTCAATCCCGGTGTCAGTGTCCGCGAGTAGCGGCCGAGACGCTCGACGACGCCGGCCCGCGCCTGCGGAACGATCCGAATCGTCCTCGCGAGCGTGAGCAGCACGAGTGCCGCCACGACGAGCAGCACGATCAAGCCAGCAGCCATTTCCTCACCTTCCTACTCGTGGACAAGGGCAGTTGCGCCCTCGATCTTGATGACGTCGACACGTGTGCCGGGCTCGAGCACCTGGTCCTCCATGTATGCCCTCGCCGACCACTCCTCACCGCCTATGCGCACGAGGCCGCCGTTTGCGTCGACGCGTTGAAGGACGACCGCCCTCTTTCCCTCGAGAGCCGCGGTCCCGGTCCGCAGCGCGGCCGGCATGTGGACGTGCCGCCGCGCGATGGGTCGCAGGATCGCGAGCGACGCAATCGATCCTCCGATGAAGACCAGTAGCTGGCCGACGACGCCGACTCCCGCGAGCGCGACGATGCCGGCCGCGACGGCCGCAAGGGCAACCGGCCCCAGGAAGAACATTCCCGGGGTGACGATCTCGCCGACCGCCAGGAGGACCGCAGCAATCGCCCACACAACCCACGCAGGCACACCGGAAAGGGTAGTCCGCGCTACCGAGTAGGCCGCTCGAGCCCGAGCGCGGCCGGAAGGCCGAACAGATCCGTCAGCCGTTCCGCGACCTCGGGGTGCCGGTCCTCGCGGTCGATCAGGATCGCGCGCATGCCCAGCGCGCGCGCCCCGTCGATGTCCTCCTCGATCGAGTCGCCGACCATGACCGCGTCCTCGGGATTCACGCCCAAACGCTCGAGTGCAGACTGAAAGATCGTCGGATGTGGCTTGACGCGGCCGTGGGAGCGGGAGTCGACGATGGCGTCGACATCGAGCCGATGGTGGGCGACGAACTCGGTCAGGTCGCGGATGCCGTTCGACACCACGGCGATCCGGAGCTGTGACCGGCGCAGATCTTCGAATACCGGCAACACATCTTCGTAGAGCTCGAAGTTCTCGGACACGCCCCAGGCAGCTTCGATCTCGGTCGCACATTCGTCCGCGATCGCCTCGGGCCCGCCCATGCGGACGAAGATCTCCTCCGTAAAGTGGTGCCAGATCGACTCGTCGTGCAGGAGCTCGGGATGCCGTTTGAGGTTGAGCACGGCGGCCTCGCGCGCATCGTCGTAACCGGCAATGTCGAGCGTGATCCCGTGGCGGGCGGCTATTCGCGCATAGCGGTCGGCCGACAACTCGGGCCCCGGCCGGCAGAGCGTGAAGTCGACGTCGAAAAGGACGGCGCGTGTCTCCATTAGCTGGATTCCAGCAGCCACCGCACCAGCTCCACGTGCTGGGGCAGGTAGCTCGTGTCGAATGACCACGCGATCGTCTGTCCGATCGTCCAGCCGCGTGCGCGCTCGCGGTCGAGCTCCAGCTCGGCGGTCAGGCGATCGAACCGCCGCAGCACGTCTCGGCGGCCGCGGCCAAGCTCGACGTCACGGACGATCGGCGCGACACCGAACTCCCGCTCGCCGGCCAGCGGCTTCGGGTCGATGACGAGCCAGGGCTCGCGCTCGGCAGCAAGAACGTTGTCGCCGTGAAGATCCTGGTGGAGCAGCACCTGCTCAGACTGTGAGTCGGACAGCTCGCGAAGCAGTCCGATCGCGGTGTCGACGAGGCGACGGTCGAACGGCTTGCCTGCGCGCTCCCAGTCGCCGGGAAGCAGGTCGATCCACCACGCCGCCTCGTCCGCAAGCGGTCGAAACGGCGTACCTGCGCTCCTCCACAACCGCGGTAGGAGGTCTATGAACACGTCGAGCGCGCGCTCCGGCTCGGCCCGCGCGAGGAGCGTTCCGGGCTCGCATCGCTCCAGCAGCATGGCCGAGCGTGCCTCGTCGTAGCCCAGGAGACGCACCGCGCCGTCGCCGTCCCACGCGGACAGCGCCGCCGCCTCGTGCTCGGCCTCGCGGTGCGGGAAGATGATCTTCAGCACCGCAGGGGTACCGTCGGCGAGGCCGACGCGGACGGCGTGCCCCGCAGCTCCTGCAGGGTATGCCTCGCCGAGGCGCAATCCCCACAGCTCGACGCATTCGTCGACGAGTTCCGGAACGCGCTCGAGCCAGGCGTCGTGCGTCAGACCGGCGTCGGCCACCGGTACGCGTTGGACTGCCTGTTCGCAAGCGATGGCAGCTTCGCGCGGATGTCTTCGAGATGCGCACGGTCGAGCTCGGCGGAGATGACGGTTTCTTCGTCTGCGGCCTGCGCGACGACGATGCCCCACGGGTCCACGATCACCGAGCGACCGTACGCGGGCTTTCCCGGCAGCGTCTCGCCGACCTGCGCTGCCGCTGCGATGTACAGCTGGTTCTCGATCGCACGGGCCCGAAGAAGCACGTGCCAGTGGTCCTTGCCCGTCGGCGTCGTGAAGTGCGCCGGGACGGTCACGAGCTCGGCACCGGAAAGAGCAAGGATCCGGTACAGCTCGGGAAAGCGTACGTCGTAACAGACGGACAGGCCGATCTTCCAGTCCTCCGCCTCGACGACGACGGCATCCTCGCCCGGCTCCTCTGCTTCCGACTCCCGGTAGACGACCCCGCCGACCTCGACGTCGAACAGATGGATCTTGCGGTAGACGGCGGTCACCTCGCCCTCGGGATCGAGCACGAGGCTGGTGTTCGAGACCTTCTCGCGTCCTTCGCGCCGCTCGACGATCGAGCCGCCGACGAGCGTGATTCCGTGCGTGCGTGCCCAGTCCGACATGGCGGCGACGGATTCGCCGCCCTCGAGCGGCTCCGCCGAGGCGTGATACAGAGCCGCGTCGCCGATGGCGTTCCACTTCTCGGGGAGGACGACGACGTCCGCTCCCGTGGAAGCAGCTTGCGCGACGAGCCTCTCGGCCGTTTCGAGGTTTGCGGCCTTGTCGGCGCGACTCGTCATCTGCACGCACGCGACACGAATCCGATCGGGCATGAGCCCCAGAATAGCCTTGCTCCGGTGAGCGCCCCGCCGCGACTCCGCGTCCTCGAGGCGCTCCGTCACCGAGACTTCCGGCTCCTCTGGATCGGCCAGACGGTGTCGCAGGTCGGCGACGCCGCGTTCGTAGTCGCGCTCGGCTGGCGCGCGTTCACGTTGACCGGCAAGGCGAGCTCGCTGGGAATCGTGCTGGCCGTCGAAGCGCTCGGGCTCGTGGCGACGCTCTTGATCGGCGGCGTCCTCGCCGACCGTTACTCACGTCGTCTCCTGCTGATCGGCTCCGACCTCGCCCGTGCGGTCGTGATTGCCGGGCTCGCCGTCGTCGATGCAACCGGGCACCTGCAGTTCGGCGTGCTGATCGCCTTCGTTGCGCTGCACGGGCTCGGGAGCGGACTGTTCCAGCCGGCGTTCGGGGGAATCCTGCCGCTACTTGTCGACGAGGCCACCCTCGGCTCGGCGAATGCCTTGATCGGCGTGTCCCGTCAGGCCGCATTCGTGATCGGGCCGGCGCTCGCTGGACTGATCTACGCCGCCGCGGGCTCGAGTGCGATCTTCGCCGTCGACGCCGCCTCGTTTGCGGTCTCGGCTGCCGTCCTCGCCCCGGCGCGTCCGCGCGTGTTCGAGCCGGCCCCCGCGGAGGGCTTGTGGCGCGAGCTGACAACGGGCTTCGAGTACGTCGTGCACGTCCACTGGCTCTGGCGGACGATCGCGACGTTCACGCTCGTGCTGATGACGGGCTTCGCCGCGCTCCAAGTCCTCCTGCCGAAGCTCGTCGAGCAGGAGTGGAACGGCGGCGTCGGATCGTACGGCCTGCTCTTCACGCTCCAGGGAATCGGGATGATCCTGGGATCGGTCGTCCTTGCCCAGGCTGCGCCGAACCGGCGCCGAGGCGTCCTCATCTACGGCTTGTTCGCCGTCAACGCGGCGCTCGGCATGCTGCTCGGGCTCTCACCCTCGTTATGGGGCGCGGCCTTCGCGCAAATCGGGCGCGGGTTTTGCATCGGCTTCGGCATCACCCTGTGGGACACGATGGTCATGCAGCGGGTGCCGGCGCACATGCTCTCGCGCGTGATCAGCATGGACTGGTTCGGCTCGCTGGGCCTGCTACCGGCAGGACTAGGCCTATGGGCTGTGCTATCGGAGTTCGGAACACCGGGCACGCTACTCGCAACAGCCATGGCTCTCTCCCTGTTCCTGTTCCTTCTCGGCCTTGCAGATCCGCGCATCCGGAGCGTGCAGTGACAACTCGCTAGGGCGAGGACCGCGCGCGCGGAGGCGTGACCGCGCTCACGCCGGAGCGCTATCCCCCAATCGCGTCGCCGATCCCAAAAAGCCGCCGAAGTCATCATGACCCCGCGAGGCGGGGTCGGACTTCGGCGGCTATATCGGGGTGCCCAGATTTGAACTGGGGACCTCTCCGACCCGAACGGAGCGCGCTACCAGGCTGCGCCACACCCCGAAGCGGCACACAGGGTAGCCGCTCTCGACACGGACCGGACACACTCTTCCAGCTACGTTGTCTTGACCGACAACTCGAGGAGAGAAAGATGAATGTGGTGACGCTGGTCGGCAACCTGGCCACCGATATAGAGC
>JBKPMS010000157.1:0-7247 GCA_046732275.1 Actinomycetota bacterium
ACCGCAGCACGAAGGCATCCTTACACCCAAACCCGTCAGTTCCCGACAGGTTCGCCGCCGGCGGAACGAGCGCCCTCCCCCTCCCAGGGTGGGGCTGCTACCCACCACCCTCGCGGCCCACGCTACCGCAACAAGGCGCACGGATTCGTGTCGGTTCCGGGCCGATTCGCGCCGATGACGCGTCACGAAAACGACGGGGGCGGCTGACGCCGCCCCCGCCTACGTCTGCTTGTCGAAGCGAACCTTAACCGCGCTCGCGGTCGCGGCTCCGGCCGCCGCGGCCCCCGCGCCGCTCGCGGTCGCCGCGGGGCGGACGATCGTCGCTGCGCTCGCGCGGCGGCGCGTTCTTCGCCCGCTCGATCAGCTCCTCGGGGCTGACCGTGCTCCCGTTTTCGTGCTTCTGGATGAGCTTGAGCCCGATCCGGCCGCGCGCCTTGTCGACCTCCTGGACGATCACGTCGAGGATGTCACCGCGGTTGATGACGTCCTCGATGTGGGCCACGCGCCCCGGGCCGACGTTCGACACGTGCAGGAGACCGTCCGTCCCCTTCTTGAGCTCGACGAAAGCTCCGAACTGTGTCGTCTTCACGACCTTCGCGTTGCGGAACTCGTCTCCGACCTCGGGCTCCTTCGTCAGCGACTCGATTGCCGAGATTGCAGTTTTCGCCTTCGTCCCGTCGGTCGCGTAGATGAGGATCGTGCCGTCCTCCTCGATGTCGATCTGCACCTCGTGCTCGGCCTCGAGCGCGCGGATCGTCTCGCCGCCCTTGCCGATCACCATCCCGATCTTCTCGGGGTCGATCTTCACGCTCGAGATCCGCGGCGCGTTCTCGTTCAGCTCTGAACGGACCTCGGGGATCGCGTCGAGCATCTTGTCGAGGATGCTCTCCCGCGCCCGCTTCGCCTGCTCGAGGGCGGACTGCAGGATCTCCCGGGTCACCCCGGTGATCTTGATGTCCATTTGCAGGCCGGTGATGCCGTCGCGCGTACCGGCGACCTTGAAGTCCATGTCGCCGAGATGGTCCTCGGCGCCCTGGATGTCCGTGAGGATGACGTAGTCGTCGCCCTCCTTCACGAGGCCCATCGCGATACCAGACACCGGAGCCTTGATCGGCACTCCGGCGTCCATCAGCGCGAGCGTCGAGCCGCAGACGGAGCCCATCGAGGACGAGCCGTTCGACTCGAGCGTCTCCGACACGATCCGGATCGTGTACGGGAACTCGTCTGCCGCGGGGATCACGGCCTCGAGCGACCGCTGGGCCAGCGCGCCGTGACCGATGTCACGCCGCTTCGGGCCGCGCATCATGCCCGTCTCCCCCACCGAGTACGGCGGGAAGTTGTAGTGGTGCATGAAACGGCGGTCGGTCTCGAGCGACAGGTCGTCGATCCGCTGGCCCTCCTTCGCCGTGCCGAGAGTCAGCAGCGACATGATCTGTGTCTGGCCGCGGGTGAAGAGGCCCGAGCCGTGGACGCGCGGCGCGACTCCGACCTCGCACGTGATCGGACGGATCTCCTCAGGTGAGCGGCCGTCCGGACGAAGCTTGTCGACGGCGATTTTGCGGCGGACGAGCTCCTTGTAGATCGCCTCGGCAGCCTTCTTGACGTAGTTCTTCGTCATCGCGTCCTTCACGGTCGCGGCCTCGCCGTCTCCCTGCGCGGGACCGACCGGGAACGGCAGCTGCACCATGTCGATGATGCGGTCGAAGAGGAGCTGCCGCTTCGCCGACTTCAGTTCCTTCGAATCCTGCTCTGCGTCAGTGAGCGTGCGCAGGTCCGACTCGAACTGCTCGCGTACCGGCGCCGTCACGGCCTCGAGGCGAGTCCGTTCGAGGACGGTTGCGAGACTCATCTTGCGCTGCATCTGCCGCAGCACGTCCTCCTCGGTCGAGTCCATGCTGAGCGGCTCGAGCAGCTCTTCGACGACCGTATCGGCAGCGCGGAGGCCCTCCGCGTCGATGCGCGCACGAATCTGCGAGCCGAAGTCCTGCTCGATCTCCTCCGTTACCTCGTCGTCCAGCCACTTCGCCTTACCAGCCTCACGCCGGAGCTCGAGCTGTGCGTCGCACAGCTTGCGGATCTCAGAATGCGCGAGGTCGAGCGCTTCGAGGAGCTTCTCCTCGCTCACCTGGTTCGCACCGGCCTCGACCATCGTCAGCGCGTCGGCCGTGCCGACGACGATCAGGTCGAGCTCGGCATGCTCCTCCACTTCGGGCAGCGTCGGGTTCACGACGAGCTCCCCGTCGATAATCCCGATCCGCACGGCGCCGACTGGTCCGAGGAACGGCATCGGCGACACCATCAGCGCGGCCGAGGCACCGTTGATGCACAGGATGTCGTGTGCGGTGATCAGATCGGCGCTCAAGACCGTGCAGATCACCTGTGTTTCGTTCTTGTAGCCCTTCGGCCAGAGCGGCCGAATCGGCCGGTCGATCATGCGCGCCGTCAGGATCGCGCGCTCCGTCGGGCGTCCCTCCCGCTTGAAGAACCCGCCGGGGATCTTCCCGGCCGCGTACATGCGCTCCTCGACGTCGACGGTCAGCGGAAAGAAGTCCGCGCCCTCGCGTGGTTCCATCCGGCCCTGGGCGGTTGCCAGGACCACTGTCTCTCCGGACCGGGTGATGACGGCGCCGTCTGCCTGCTTCGCCAGCTTCCCAGTCTCGAACGTGATTTCGCGCCCGCCGACGGTCACGCTGACCTCGGCCCGGCGCTCGGTGGCTATAGCCATGTCTTTTCCTCCACTCTGCTTGGTGAAGAGTGGGGACTCGAGTCAGCGTCGTGTTCGGCGCTCGCTCGAATCTCCACCCTCCGTGACTTCGGAGTCAGCGCCTGAGCCCCAACTCCTTGATGAGGGCGCGATAGCCCTCGAGGTCCCGCTTCTGGAGATACGTCAGAAAGCGCCGACGGCGGCCGACCAGCTTGAGCAGGCCGCGGCGTGAGTAGTGATCCTTCGGATGCGTCCGCAGATGCTCCGTCAGATCGTTGATCCGCCGCGTGAGCAGCGCGATCTGCACTTTCGTCGAGCCCGTGTCGGACTCGCTCTCCCCGTGCGTGGAGACGATCTCCCGCTTCACTTCCTTCGTCAGGCTCATGCCCCTCCTTTGTCTCGTCAGTCCCAGCAATCCGCCGGAAGCAGGCGGAAAGCCGCGGCTGCGTCGCGGGACAGGGTAGCAACCGCCTACCGAAGCAGGAGCTTCCCGATCCGCCGCTGCGCAACACGGAGCCCGGCGAGCCCGAGCAGGACGAGGTAGAGGACGTTCACGAGCTGGCCCCAGCCGACGCTGCCGAGGTACAGGGAGCGCAACAGCTCGTTGGCGTGATACAGCGGCGAGCAACGGACGACCCATTGGATCGCGTCCGGATACGTCGAGATCGGGAAGAAGGTCGCCGAGAACAGGAACATCGGCAGCTGGACCAGCCCGAGGAACTCGAAGTCCTGCCAGGTCCGCATGAACGTGGTCGCCGCGACGCCGGCGCCGGCGAACGCAAATCCGATCAGCACGGCCGCCGGGAGCGCGAGCACGCCCCAGACCGACTCGACGAGGCCGAGCACAACCGCAACGCACATGAAGGAGACGGCATAGAGAAAGCCGCGGAAGAGCGCCCACGACGTCTCGCCGACGGCGACGTCACCGGGGCCAACCGGAGTCGCGAGCACAGCGTCGTACGTCTTTGCGTACTTCATCTTCCAGAAGACATTGGTTGCGTCGTAGACGGCGCCGTTCATTGCTGCCGAGGCCAGTAGCGCCGGCGCGACGAAGCTCGCGTAGTCGACGAGCTCACCGCTCGGGCCTGGCACTTTCCCAACGAAGTGGCCGAGCCCGATCCCCATCGAGAAGAGGTAGAAGAGCGGCTCGAAGAGGCCCGAGAAGATGATCATCCACGAGCGGCGGTACACCATCAGGTTCCGCTCGAAGAGCAGCCGCCCTCTACCTCCGGCGATGGCGAACGCGGTCACTTGAGCAGCCTTTCCGCGTACGTTCGCTGCCCCCAGAGCAGGCCCACGATCACGAACGCAGAGAGGTAAGCCACGTGCCCGAGCATGCGGAGCGGATGAATCTCGCCGAGCGTGAGCTCCCGGCAGAGGTCGACGCCGTGCCAGAGCGGCGTCGCGTACGCGAGCCACTCGAGCGGCAACGGGAGTCGCGTGACAGGGAAGAACGTGCCCGAGAAGAGGAACATCGGGATGATCACGAATCGGTTGATCGGCACGAACGCCATGTCGCTGTCCTGGGTGGCCGCGTAGGCCGCGAAGGGGGCAGTGAATGCAGCGCCCACCAGGACGCACGCAGGCAGCGCGAGCACACCCCACGGTGAGTCGATTCCGCCGAACGCTGCGATGACGAGGAGGTAGACGGCGCTGGAGGACGCGACGCGCGCCGTCATCCAGAGCTGATGGCCGATGAGGATGTCGCGCGGGCCGAGCGGCGTCGCCTGCATCGCGAAGTACTGCCGCGTCCACCTGAACGACCCCATCACCGGCCAGGACGCCTCGATCGAGCCGATCGTCATCGCAGTCGCGGCCAGCATCCCCGGTGCGACGAAGTCCAGATACGGCACTCCGAGCGGCTGTCCAGAAGTCTTGTTCACAAGCGTTCCAAGCCCGACGCCGAGAGCGCCGAGATAGAAGACCGGGTTGACGATGCTGGTGATGACGGTGCCGCGCCAGACCCGGCGGTACTGGAGCAGCCAGTACTCGAAGACCCGAAGCGGCAGGACGAGCGCGCTCATTCGTCGACGAGCGTTCGGCCTGTGAGATGCAGGAAGACGTCCTCGAGCGTCGACCTCCGGACGAGGACGCTCTCGGGCTGAAGGCCGAGGTCGTGCACGCGCGACGCCGTCGCATCGCCGTCGTCCGTGTAGAGCAGCAGGCGGTCGGGCAGCGCCTCGAGGCGCCGTGCGAACCCGTCCATGCGAGTCGAGATGTCCGAGGCGACATGCTCGACCTCTTGCTCTACTCGGAAGCGCAGCTCGACGACCTCGCGCGTGGCATAGCGCCGGATCAGCTCGAGCGGCGATCCCTCCGCCGCGATCTTGCCCTTGTCCATCACGACGAGCCGGTCGCAGAGCTGCTCGGCCTCGTCCATGTAGTGCGTCGTGAGGATCAGCGTCACGCCGCGCTGCTTTAGGCGGAACAGCCGGTCCCAGACCGTGTGGCGGGCCTGCGGGTCGAGCCCGGTCGTCGGCTCGTCGAGCAGCAAGACCTCGGGGTTGTTCACGAGCGAGCGCGCGATCGTCAGCCGCCGCTTCATCCCACCCGAGAGCGGCTCCACCTTGCTGTCGGCGCGCTCGTTCAGCTGGACGAACTCGAGGAGCTCGTCGGCGCGGTGGCCGAGCTCGTCGCGGGGCAGGCCGAAGTAGCGGCCGTAGATGACGATGTTCTCGCGCACGGTCAGCTCCATGTCGAGGGTGTCCTGCTGAGGCACGACGCCGAGCCGAGCGCGAATGTCGGCGCCGTCGTCGACGGGATCGAGGCCGAGGATGCGCAGCGTCCCGCCCGACGGCGGCGACACGCAGCCGACCATGCGCATCGTCGACGTCTTCCCTGCGCCGTTCGGGCCGAGGAAGCCGAAGGCTTCGCCGCGGTGCACGTCGAAGTCGACGCCGTCGACCGCGGTGATGTCGCCGAACCGTTTCTCGAGCCCGCGAGCGTGCACGAGCGGCAGCTCAGTTGCTGCATCCACGCCTTCAACCTATCGGCCGTTAGCGTGGGCTCGGTGCAGGCGGCGGTGGCAGCCGGACATCCGGCGACGACGGCAGCGGCCGTCGAGATCCTCGAGGACGGCGGCAATGCTGCCGACGCGGCCGTCGCAGCAAAGCTCGCCTCGTGCGTCGCCGAGACGGTCATGACAGGATTCCTCGGCGGCGGCCACGCCGTCTACCTCGACGCGGAAAGCGGCCGTGTACGCAACCTGGATTGCTTCGTGGCGGTGCCCGGCCTGGGGGCCGAACAGCGCGATGTCGAGCTGGTCCATCTCGACGTGCCCTTCGGCGCCGAGCTCGTTCACTACGCAGTCGGGCCTGCATCCTGCGGCGTCCCCGGTCTGCCCGCCGGGCTCGGGCTGCTGTGGCGGGAACACGGCCGGCTTCCGTGGCCGCGGCTCGTCGACCCGGCGGCGCAACTCGCTCGCGCAGGCGTGGACTTCCCGCTCGCGCACGCCGCCTGCCTCGCGATGCTCGCCCCGGTGATGACGATGAATGAGGGCGGGCGGATCTACTCGCCGGAGGGCCGGCTCCTGGCGGCCGGTGAAAGACTCGAGCAGCCGGGACTCGTGGGGGCCCTCGAGGCGGTCACCGAGGAAGGCGCCGGCTCGCTGTACCGCGGCTCGCTGGCGGAGGCGCTACTTTCGCTGTCAGATGAGCGCGGCGGCCTCCTCACGCGCGCCGACCTCGAGACCTACGAGCCACGGTGGACCGAGCCGCTGCAGATCGGCTACCTCGAGGGCACCGTGCTCACGCGCGGCGGGCTCGCCGGGATCGCGGAGACCCTCCCGCGCATCCCACGCCTCTCGGGCCTCGGGGAGACGGAGCGCGTGCTCTCCCTCGTCGCTGCCCTCGACGGCGGACCGGATCGCTCAGGCGATACGACGAACGTGACTGTCGTCGACCGTGACGGAAACGCGTGCGTGTTCACAAGCAGCCTCGGCCTCGGCTCCGGTGACTTCCTCCCAGGCCTCGATCTCCACCTGAACAGCATGCTCGGCGAGGTGGACCTCGTCGTGGATGCGCTCGTTCCCGGCGAGCGGATGCAGAGCATGATGGCCCCGACCATCGCGGTGGACCGAGACGGCCTCTCACTCGCGGCCGGCGCGGCTGGTGGAACAAGGTTGCGGACGGCACTGCTCGGCGTCATCGCCGGAATCCTCGACGAAAACCTTCCCGCCGACGAAGCCGTTGAGCGGCCGCGGTTCCATCCCGCGGGAGATGTCGTCAACGCCGAGCCCGGCGTCGATTCGAGAGCCCTCGACCAGCTCGAACAGCAACGACGCCTGGTCCGCCGGTGGCCCGAGCGCCATCACTACTTCGGCGGCGTGAGTGCCGTCGGCCGGACCGGTGCCGCAGGCGACCCGCGCCGGAGCGGAGCGGCAGCGACGCTCGACTGACCTCGCCTGTGCGGCTCAGTGGGGCCGCTCGGCCGCGCGAGTCTGCGCGACATCGCGTGCGATCTGTTCCACGAGCTCGGCCTCGGTCGCGAAGGCCTGCTCGTCCCGCAGCCGCTGCCACAACTCGACGACGAGACGCTGCCCATA
>JBKPMS010000158.1:0-12821 GCA_046732275.1 Actinomycetota bacterium
CCCCCCCCCCCCCCACCACAACACGAATTGAGTGTCGTCGGCAGCGTCAGATGTGTATAAGAGACAGGACGAGAACGACGCCGCCGGCAATTCCCGTGTAGAAGACGAGCGCGAGCGCCTGGTCTCCGGCGGTAGTCCTTCTGGCCCGGATCCACTCGATCGCGAGCCCGCCGACGACCGACACGACGAGCGCCGTGAGCACGAGTGGCAGGTCGAGGAGGTAGCCGAGCGCGACGCCGGCGAATGCGACGTGGCCGATTCCGTCGCCGACGAGGCTCAGCCGTCGCTGCACGAGGAAGAAGCCGACCGCCGGCGCGAGCAGTCCGACGATGACGCCGGCGCCGAACGCCAGGCGCATGAACTCGAGGTCAAGCATGCGCGTGTGACGGGTCGTGCCAGAGGTCCGGGAGCGCGGAGGGCGGCCCGTCGTAAACGATGCCGCCGCGGACGAGGACGATGCGTTCCACGAATTGCTCGACGGCGCCGAACTCGTGTGACACATAGAGGATCGTCATCGCGAGCTCGTCTCGGAGCTCTTGCAGCAGGCCCGCGATCGCTTCCTGCGCGTCGACATCGACGCCCGTGGTCGGCTCGTCGAGCGCCAGGATCTCCGGCTCTGCCGCCAGCGCCTTCGCGATGAACGCTCGCTGCTGCTGACCGCCGGACAGGGTGGAGAGGCGACGGTCGGCCTGCTGCTCGAGCCCGACGCGCGCGATTGCGACGCGAACCGCCTCGCGGTCCGCCCGCACGAGTGGCCCCAGGAGCCGCGTCCTGGGGGCCCGGCCGGCGGTGACTAGCTCCCGCACCGTCAGCGGCGCGTCGATCGTCGTCTGGGCACGCTGGGCGAGATAGCCGCGGCGCGTTGTGAAGATCTCGACGTGACCCGAGATCGGCTGCTCCAGTCCGAGCACGAGCTTGAGCAACGTTGTCTTCCCGCCGCCGTTCGGGCCGGCGATCGCGACGAACTCGCCGCGTTCGACCGTCAGGTCGACGTCGCGCAGCACAGGTGGCCCGTGCCCGTAAGAGAAGGACACCTCCTCGAGCCGGAGCGCTAGCGGCACTGGAGCGCCTTCCGCAGAGTCGCGAGATTCCTGCGCATCAAGGAGAGATAGGTGAGATGCTGGTCCTGTTCCGCGGCTGTCAGCCCTTCGATCGGGTCGAGCACTGCGGTGCGGGCGCCGACTTCGCGCGCGACCGTGTCGGCGAGGCGCGGCGAGAGGAGCGTCTCGAAGAAGACCGTCGTCGCGCGCGTGCGCCTTACCGTCTGCACCGCTCTTGCGAGCTCCTGCGGCGTGGGCTCCGATTCAGGCGTCAGGCCGGTGATCGGCACCTGCCGTAAGTGATAGCGGGCAGCGAGGTAGCCGAACGCCGCGTGACTCGTGACGATCTCACGCCGGGTGCAGCTGCGTAGGCCTCTTCGGTATTCGCGGTCGAGGCTCGCGAGTTCGCGCTCCAACGGTGCCGGCGAACGGTGGAGCACCGTCCCGATCCGCCGCGCAATGCGAGCGAAAAGAACCGGATCGAGCCAAACGTGCGGGTCCGCCGTGAGGCCTTCCTCTTCGCCTGTGCTCGGATGGAGCGCGAGGCCTTTCAGAACGTCGACGCGTTGCCCCTTCGCCTGCTCGACCGCTTTGCTCACCGCAGGCTGAAAGCCGTGACCGAGATAGAGGACGACGCGAGCGCTCTGAATCCGTCCGACGTCTCGCGGCGTTAGCTCGAGGTCGTGCGGCTCTGCGCCGGTCGGCGTCAAGTTGTCGACGGGCACCGACGGCCCGCCGATGCGCTCGGCGGCGTACGCGAGCGGATAGAAGGCCGCAACCACGTCGTCCTTGCCGGAGGCCCCGCTGCAGCCGGCCACGATCAGCGTCGCGACGATAACGAGAACGATTCTCGAAATCATGTTCGACACGGTAGGCTAGCGGTCGTGGCGCCGAGGAACACGAAATGGACCGCGCATGCGCTCGCCGAGCTCTCGGATGCGGGCTACCGCAGTGGCGGCGCGCGCCGCGCCGTCGTCGAGCTCCTCGGCTGGCAGGACTGCTGCCTCAGCGCACACGAGATCTTCGACGAGCTACGGCGCGCGCGCCGTCCTGTCGGAATCGCGTCCGTCTATCGGGCGCTCGACGCTCTCGTCGACCTCCGACTGGTGAAGCGGGTCGATGCCGGGGATGGGATCGCGCGCTACGAGGCGGCGCCTGCCGACGGCGATCATCACCATCACCTCGTCTGCCGCGACTGCGGAAAGGTCGAGGCGTTCAGCGACTCGCGGCTCGAGCGGGCGATCGACCGCGTCGCGGGCGGGCTCGGCTACTCCGTCGACGAGCACGAGGTCGTGCTCACCGGCGCCTGCGCGGACTGCAGCTAGCCGACTAACGGGCGCCGACGAATGCTTCCGCGCCGGCGGCGATCCCGCGCGCGACCTTCAGCTGGTACCTCGGCGTTCGTAAGAGACGTCCTTCGGCGGGGTTCGTCATGTAGCCGGTCTCGACGAGAATCGCCGGTACGTTCGCCCAGTTGAAGCCCGTCAGGTCAGAGCGGGGGAAGAGACCGAGGTTTGCGGCGCCGGTCGACCGGACGACCGCGGCCTGCATCTTCCGGGCGGCCTGGACGCTACGCGCGTACATGTCGTCGGTCCAGCCGCGGTGCAATGTCGGTAGCAGCGTCTTCACGCCGTGCAGCCCCGGGTCGGTCGAGCCGTCGGCGTGGATGCGCACCATCAACGAGGCTCGGCGCACGTTGCAGAAGCGTGCGCGCGCGATGTTTCCACCGGCATATCCGGGCGCGGTCCGCGTCATCGCCACTCTGTAGCCGTCGCGCTGCAGGATCGCCCGCGTCTTGAACGCGATGGCGAGCGCGACAGGAGCTTCTCCGGGCGCGCCGCCGCCGTCCTTGATCTTCCGCTCCGTGGAACCGGGCCCGATCGGCTCGGTCTGCCTGCCCACGTAAGGGATCGTCCCGTGGCCCGGATCGATGCAGACGAGGGGCGGAGGCGAGACGGCGAACACGAGGAGACAAGTTTGCCTAGTTGCCGTTTGCGGGCAACACGCCTTCGATGGCTACGCGACGAGAGCTGCCGGCGGACATCGCTTCGGCATTCGAACGTGTCCCCGAGGCACGTGACCGTTTCGAGACATTGCCTCCGGAACGCCAGACCGAGTGGCTCGACTGGGTCGACCGTGCGACCGACCGGCAAGACCGCGCCGCGCGCCGGGACGAGCTGATCCGTCGCATGCTCCCGGCCGAGGCGGCGGAAACCGAGGAGATCGTCGAGCCGGCCGCCCCGCCGCCGGCCGAGCGCCACTGGTGGCTGTGGCTGCTCCTTCTGTTGCTCCTCGTCGTTGGTGGGCTCCTTGCGTGGTACTTCCTCACGCGCGGCAACGACAAGACGACCGTGCCGAACGTCATCGGCCTGAAGGAGGATGTGGCCGCCAAGCGGATCGACGACAACGACCTCAAAGCGGTGCCTCGCACCGGGCAGAGCGATCGGCCGCAGGGCGTGGTATTCGCGCAGGCGCCGGGTGCCGGGACGCAGCTCGAGGAGGGCCAGACCGTCACGATCTCGATCTCGGCCGGCAGACAGTCGGTGCCCGACGTCACCGGTCTACAGGAGCAGCAGGCGGTCCAGCAGTTGCAAGACGCCGGACTGAAAACCCAGGTGCGGCGAGTCCCATCCTCGCGTCCAAAGGGCACTGTGCTCTCCCAGTCACCGGGCGCCGGCGTGGTCGCAACGAGCGGGGCGACCGTGACGCTGACCGTCTCGAACGGGGTCCAGCCCGTCGTCGTCCCGTCAGTAGTCGGACAGCAGCAGGGCGCGGCCGTCAATGCAATTACCGGCCTCGGCCTCAAGACGGACCTGAACAACGTGCCGTCCGCGAAGCCGGCCGGCACGGTCGTGGCGCAGAAGCCTGCTGCCGGCAAGGAAGTGGCGAAGGGCTCGACGGTCAGCCTCAACGTGTCGACCGGTAGCGGCGGCGGTAGCACGACGACGACGACGACTTCGACGACGACGACGTCGACGACGACGACCGTCCGAACCACGACGGCGGGGACGACGACGCAGGCAGCGGGGGGCGGCGGGGCCGCGGGCGGTTCCCAGTCGACGACCGTTCCGAGCGTCGTCGGTCTAGTGGCGGCACCGGCGCTGAGACGGCTGAACGTCCGCGGCCTCCGACCCACTCTCACGTACGTCCGTTCCAGCCAACCGGCGAACAAGGTCGTGAACCAGTCGCCGGCTGCCGGTGGGACGGCGCAGCGCGGGGCGCGCGTCCGCGTCGAAGCCTCAACAGGGCCGGACCCGCAGCCTGCGACGGCCGTGCCGAACGTCACCGGCCAGGATCAGGCGGCGGCCGCCCAGGCGGTGCGATCGGCCGGCTTCCGCATCCTCGTCCTCAACCGGCTGGTGACCGACGACAGCCGGGACGGCACGACCGTCGAGCAGCAGCCACGCGCGGGCGCGAGCATTCCGGGCGACTCGCTCGTCGCGATCTTCATCGGGCGCTTCCGCGGCTGACGCGACAGCTCCGCCGATTCGTCACCGGGACGCCTCGCGCGATACTCGCGCGCCGAAGACCCTCCTGACGGCGGCCGCCGAGGTCACACGTGTCGATCCAGAGCGGATAGGCGACCTCGCCGGCCACCGCCAGGGCGGTATAGCCGCCGTAGCCGATCACGTCGCCGAAGCCGAAGATCCGTGCGTCCTCGATCAGCACTTGCGGGCTCGCTGAGACCTTCGTAGCGCGCAGCGGTCGAGCCCACGTCCGGCCGTCGTGCGAGAAGGTGCACGAGTACCACGCCTTCTTGCGGCTCGGGTCGCCGGTCGTGTCGTAGTAACACGTCCATAGTCCGCCGGTGCGAGGATCGGCAGCCGAGGCCGGGAAGAACTGATCCGCCGCGCTTTTCTCTGGAGGACCGACTCTCCCTCGCCACAGCGGATGGAGCGACCGGTCGAACACGGCGACGCGCACACCTTGCGAAGCGTTCGACTCCGGTGCCGCATAGGTGACGTACACGCGGTTTCCGCAGTCGTGATGGTCGGGTTCGGCCCAAGGCAGTGCGTCGCCTCCACCGGCGTCGGGTACTTCCCGGCGACGAAGGCGCAGGTCGCGGCCTGGTTGCCCGGCAGCTTCGCCGCCTGCCGAACGATGAACGCGCGGCCGTCGCGCGACTGCGCGACCCAGATCCCGAAGCGAGTGTCGACGCCCGCGAGGAAGAGCGTTCCGTGCCGGTCGACGGTCAGGCTGACGAGCTGCGGGTGCAGAAGGCGGCGGCTGACGATCAGCGGCTGCGACCAGTTGCGTCCGGACGCATCGCTCGAGGAGACGACGGTCGTCGCATACGTCGGATCGAGCAGACGCGTCCAGGTGACGTAGACGCGGCCGTCGGGCGCGGTGGCGATCGCCGGCTAGGCGTCGAACGCATCACGCGGCGAAGCGCGCACGACGTGCCACGACGCGTTCGGGCTCCCCCTCGACGCGACCACAAGGTACGGCGTGGGCTGCTCGTCCGAGCAGAACGGATTGACGACGAACGCGACGTACCGATGCCCCTTCGGGCCGGCCGCAACGGCAGGCTCGTCGCGGGCGCAGTCGCCGAGACCGAGATACGGGCCAACCTGCGAGGTCCACGTCCGGCCGCCGTCGGACGAGCTGTAGAGACGCAGCGTCCGCTCGAGCGTGTCGTTGGAGGCGGCGAAGAGGGCGTTCCCGTTCCGCGGGTCGGCCGACAGCGACACCTCCGTTTGCGCTCCGCGCGCCTGCGAGATGTTCTGAACGTCTGCTCCTGCCGTTTGCCACGGGCTGTCGGCAGAGCTCACGCCGAAGACGTAGACCGCACCCGCGGCCGCGGCCGTCACGAGCAGGATCGCAACCGCCTCGACGAGCAGCCGGCGCCGCCGCGCCTGCCTGCCCCGAAGCCGCCCGACGAGCGGCAGCTCGATTCGCACGCGCGGCAGCGGTACCGCCGGAACGGCCGGCCGCGGAACGCGCGAGACGACGCGGGTCACGACCCGCCGGACCGCCTCCTCCGCGGCGGCGGCGTTCGCGCCGCCAGCCGGCCGGTCGGGTCCAGCGCATCGCCGAGGCCGTCGCCGATGAGTAGATCGGCACTACGATCAGCACGATCGCAAGGCCGGGGAAGAGGATGCCCCACCAGTTGAAGAGACCCTCGCCGGTCGCCGCGGCGGCGACATCGCCGAGGCTCGGCAACTGTGTATCGGTGCGGCCCTGGGCGTATCTGCTGATGCCGACGCCGAGAAACGACAGCGTCGTCTCGAGGATCACGGCGCCGGAAGTCATCACACTCGCGGCGACGACGATCGGCCGCAGCGAGTTCGGAAGGATGTGGCGGCGGATGATCCGGACGTCACTTGCGCCCATCGCGCGTGCCGCCTCGACGAATTCACGCTCGCGGAGCGAGAGCGTCGTGCTGCGCGCGATGCGCGCGATCGGCATCCAGAGCAGCGCGGCGAAGAGCAGCGAAGGCTGGAACAGCGTGTTCACCTGGAGGTACGTCGCCGCGACGAGGATGGTGATCAAAGGCGGCAGCGTCAGCAGCAGGTCCGTGAACCGCATCAGGACGTTGTCCACCCGCCGCCGACGTAGCCGCAGAAAGCGCCTACTGCGGTGCCGAGCACCGTTCCGAAAAACGCGACGAGCAGGACGATTTCCACTTCCGTCCCGATCCCGTAGAGGACGCGGCTGAAGTAGTCCCTCCCGATCTGGTCGGTGCCGAAGAGGTGAGCCCAGGTCCGGGCGGACCTGAGGGCGGTCGGGTTGACCTCGAGATACCCGTACGGAGCGACATGCGCCGCGAACAGACCGGCGGCGAAGACCACGACGAGGAAGATCAGGCTCGGGAACGCGAGCCGGTGTCGTACGAAGCGGCGCCAGACGCGGCGCCATTCCCCGACCGCCTCGCCCGCGAAGCCGTAGTCGTCGTCGGGCTCAGACGGAGTTGCAGCAGCCGCGCCCGCCGAAGTCTCGTGGGCCGTCACCGCGAGCAGAGCTTACGGCGCGCCAATCGCCGGCAGGCGACAGCGCCATGAGTGCGTCCGTCGCTACGGCACGATGTTGTGGTTCAGGTGGAAGACGTTGTCCGGGTCGTACCGACGCTTGACCTCGACGAGGCGGTCGTAGTTCGGGCCGTACGCCGCACGAATCGCGTCGTCGATCTGGTCGTCGCCGAGGTAGTTGAGCCAGCGGCCGGTCCCGAACGACGGCCGCAGCGCGGCGAACGTCTCTCGGGTCCACGCGATGTTGGCGTCGGTGTCGGCCGGGTCTGTCCACACGGCTGGAATGAGGAGGTTCCAGCCCTTGTCGCGGTGGGGGACTGCGGTCTCCGTCGGCGACACACGTGTCACGGCGCCGTGGAAGTGCTCGAACAAGATTGGCGTCATCGGTGACGGAACCTTCGCGAACTGTGCGAGAGCCGTGTCGATGAGCTCGTCCGTGAGGCCGCGGGTGAAGCTCGACAGCCAGTAGTTGAGGGCGCCCGCGGGAAATGCCGCGTCGAGGAGCGTGTTCATCACCGGGTACGGCATCGGCCCGACGTCGACGACGAGCGGGGAGCCCCACGTCTTGAACGGTGCGAGGTCGCGCTCTGCTTCATCTGTGTCTCCGGTGTGGAAAGCGACGAGCGCCGCGAGCTTCGCGCCTGAACCATCCGGCGCATGCACCAAGCCGGCGAACACCGATAGATGATCCGAGGCGTCCGCGACCGCATCGCGGTAGAAGCGCAGGAGGTCACGCCCGGCGTCGATCGGATGGGCGATGAGGCCACCAATGATCGTCGCATGCGGGTGCAATCGGAACGTCAGCGACGTGGCGACGCCGAAGTTCCCTCCACCGCCGCGAAGGCCCCAGAAGAGATCGGGGTGTGAGTCCGCATCCACCTGAAGCACTTCGCCCTCGGCCGTCACGAGCTCGACTGCAAGCAGGTTGTCCGACGCGAGCCCGTGCTCCGCCATCAGCCAGCCGAGGCCGCCGCCGAGGGTGTAGCCGGCGATGCCGGTGGGGGAGATCAGGCCTCCGGTCACCGCGAGACCGTGCTCCGCCGCGGCAGCGTTGAGCTCAGCCCAGATCACACCGCCTTCGGCTCTTGCCGTTGCGCGGTCCGGGTCGACCACGATGTTCTTCATCTCGGCGAGGTCGATCATCAAGCCGCCGTCGGTTACGGCGCGTCCCGCCACGTTGTGGCCGCCGCCCCGGACCGAGACCTCGAGACCTGCCCGGCGAGCAACGGCGAGCGCCGCAACGACATCCGCGGCCGTCCGGCAGCGGACGATGATCGCGGGACGGCGGTCGATTAGGCCGTTGTAGATCGCACGTGCGGCGTCGTAGCCGCTGTCGTCGGGGCGGAGAATCGAGCCGGAGATCTGTCCGGCGAGGTCGGTGGCGAGGGCAGGGTCTAGGGCCGTTGTCATAAAGGTCTCCTCAGCTTCAGTAGCACGACCGGTCGTATTAGACTGTACGAACGACCGTGCTATCTTGTCAAGGTGGCACGGCAGGCGACCGTGAACGGCCACTTCCGCCCGCAGCGAAGGGATGGAGCCCGTAGCCGGGAGGCGATCCTGGACGAGGCAGCGCGCCTCGCAACGGTTGCCGGGCTCGACGGCTTGTCCATCGGCCGTCTCGCTGCGGCGGTCGGCATGAGCAAGAGCGGTCTGTACGCCCACTTCCGCTCGAAAGAAGACCTCCAGCTCGCGACCATCCAGGCGGCGACCTCGGTGTTCTTCGAGCGGATCGTCGACCCGGCTCGGCAGGCGCCGGACGGGCTTGGGCGCCTGCGACTCCTGCTCGACGGGTTTCTCGACTACGTCGAGGGCGGCGTATATCCCGGCGGCTGCTTCTTCGCATCGGTCGCGGCCGAGATGGATACCCGACCCGGTCGGGTGAGAGACACGGCAATCGGTCTCAGTGTCCAGTGGATCCAGATGCTCGCGGATGCGATCCGCGACGCGCAGGTCGAGGGCGCGATCGATGCGGGCGAGGAGCCCGAGCAGCTCGCGTTCGACCTGAACGCCTATCTCCTGCTTGCCAACGCCCAGTATGTGGCGCTGCAGAGCCCGCTACCAATCGGGCGCGCGAAGAAGGCGATCGCTACGAGACTCGAGGCCGCCCGCACGCCGGCCGGCCGCTAGCGGCGTCTCGAAAACGGTCGTTTCTTGACGGCGTCGGAGGGGCGGCTACTATCGGGGCTCGCCAAATCGAGGGGGGTACATATATGAATGTCAGCAGGAGAGCGGCGACGCTCGTCGCCGCGATCGCCGTGCTGCTCTTCGGCGCAACCGGCGCTATGGCGATCACGAACGGGCAGCCGGACGGGAACAACCATCCGTACGTCGGTCTGATGGTCGCGCTCGACAAGGACGGCGTCCCGCAGTGGCGATGCAGCGGGTCGCTTCTGACCCCGACGGTGTTCTTGACCGCAGGCCACTGCACCGAGCCGCCGGCCGCTCGCGTCGAGGTCTGGTTCAGCGCGGGCCCGATCCCGACCGATCCCGACTACGCTGCCGCTGTCGCCGCTGATCCGGATGGGATCGTCTCGTGCAACGCCTCCCCGGCGTTCGACGGGTATCCCTGTAAGGGTGACGTCGGCGGCACGCCCCATCCGAATCCGGACTTCTGCACCGGCTGTGGCAACGGGCTGCCGAACTTCGCCAACCGCGACGTCGGCGTCGTGAAGCTGGCTACGGCGGTCCCGACGAGCCTCGTCGGCACCTACGCGACGCTGCCCTCAGCAGGGCTCGTCGACACGCTCGCAAACAAGACGCGGGCCGACTTCGTGGGCTACGGCGTGCAGTTCCAGGCGAACATTCCGGGGAGCCAGCTGCCGCAGCCGCCGCCGTTCTACAGGTGGACGGGGCCGAAGCAGCGGATGTTCGCACCGGGCGAGATCGTGTCCGGCAACTTCAAGCACAGCGCCGAGTTCATCCGCTTCTCGCTCAATGCGGGCGGAGGCAAAGGCGGGACCTGCTTCGGTGACTCCGGCGGCCCCGACCTTCTCGGCGGGACCAGCACCGTGCTCGCCGTGAACTCGTACGTCACGAACGTGAACTGCAGCGGCGTGGGCTACTCGCAGCGCATCGACATCCCAGAAGTGCTCACCTGGATCAGGAGCTTCTTCTAGGCATCGACGCGGTTTGGAATGAAGGAGGGGGCGATCCGCCCTCTCCTTCCTCTTCTCGGGGCTAGGACGAACGGACGATCGCAATGAGACGCATGACCGATGCAAACAGCCGGTTCGGAGCGTAACTTCGGCCGTGTGGGGCCGCTCGCGACCCCCGCTCCGAACCGCCGGGCGTGCCAAAGGGGTGGGCCGCCGCCTCTGACCACTCGGCGGTTCGCTTATCCAGGCGTTACCCCCAGAAGTCGGCGAAGACCGGGACGCGGCAGCCGGGCCAGTCGTAGCCTCTGGAGAGCGTCGTCTTCTTGTAGTGCACCGCCAGCGCCCACGGCAGCAAGATGTCGGCGAGGCTCTGTGAGGCGCCAAGGTCCAGCATCGTCTGGCGGACGCGCTTCACCGCGCGGCACTCAGTCTGTGCTTCGGATGCGCGCCGCCCGAACGGCAGTCCGATGTTCAGGTGGTACGACTCATGGGTGAGCGAGAGGGCGCCGAGACCCTGCTCGATCAAGGAAATCGACAGGTCGCCGCGGGCGATGGCAAGCGCGCCGTCACACGCTTCCTTCGACAGGTTGATCGTCGGTCGCATCAGATCGACGTATCCCCAGCCGCCCCAGAGCAACGGGTCGCCGGGCTCGCCGTGCCGGTAACAGAGAACAGAGAGCGGACGACCCGCGATCGTGGAGGCGACCGGCTCGAGTTGCACGGCTTCGCTTGCAAGAGGTAGCGCCGCAGCCGTCCCGTTCCCAGACGCCGCCGCCGCGACCGCGAGTGCGCAGGATATGGCGCCGACGACGGCGATGAGGGCACTTCGTGGTGTGTTCCACCGTGGCCGCATCATCCGTTCCATTCGCGTTGAAGTCGTGCCGCAGACGCACGCAAACCGAGCATGAGGCAGCTCGCCAACCGTGCGGTAACTCCCGGCTAACAGCCGCTCACGAGCAGGTAGTCGGGTAGCGTGGACACGCGTTGGCGGAGACGGTGATCGAGGAGCTGCGTCCGGGCTTGAAGCGCTGGGTCAGCGTGCATCCCGAGTGGAAGCCGGAAGAGGATGACCTCGACGAGTCGTACGCGCCGGTCGCGAGCCTGCTCTACCACGCGCCGGATGCGCTCGTACTGATCGATCCGCTCGTTCCGGACGAGCTCTGGCCGTCACTCGACGATGAGGTGAAGGCGAGCGCCGCGCCTATCGTCGTGCTGACAACGATCAAGTTCCACGAGCGCAGCCGCGACGAGGTCGCGCGGCGCTACGGCGCGACGCTCGGCGGCGAGCCGGCCGGCGTTCGCGCGATTCCAGCCGAGCGCGCTGACGAGGTCGCACTCTGGCTCGAGGAGCCCCGTGCGGTCGTGTTCGGCGATGCGATCATCGGTGATCGGGCGGGTGGCCTTCGTCCGTGCCCATGGTTTCGCAGCGACGAGGGGCGTGAGATCACGCTCCGCGCTCTGCAGCCGTTGCTCGACCTTCCGGTCGAGCTCGTGTTGCCCGCCCACGGCGAGCCCGTCGTCGATGGTGCCCGCAATGCGCTGGCGAGAGCGCTCGAGTCATAGCTCAGGCGGGAGCGACTCAGTGCGCGGCGGCGGAAGCCGCCGCGCACCCTTGCCCTTCGCTATGCCGGAGCGACGTCGGTCGCGTCCGGGCGCCGCTTCGTCCGCGTCGCCGCGAAGGCGGCGCCGGCGACGAGCAAGATCGCGCCGGTGCCGATTGCCGCGGCGTCCGTCGACGACAGCGCGGCGTCGCCTCCGGCAGCCGGTGCGACGCTCGCTTCGTCGTTGACGATCGCCTCGGTACCGCCGGCCGGGACGACATAACCAGTGCCGCTCGCTCCCGCCGCCGGGGCATCGGCGACGATCGCCTCCGTGCCGCCCGCCGGGACGACATAACCAGTCCCACTCGCACCCACTGCGCCGGCATCGTTGACGATCGCCTCGGTATCGCCCGCTGGGATGACATAGCCGGTTCCGCTCGCACCCACTGTGCCGGCGTCGTTGACAATCGCTTCCGTACCGCCCGCTGGGATGACATAGCCGGTGCCGCTCGCACCCACTGCGCCGGCATCGTTGACGATCGCCTCGGTATCGCCCGCGGGGATGACATAGCCAGTGCCACTCCCAGCAGCGGAGGCCACACCTGCACCGCCGGCCATCGCCGCGACGGCCACGGTGAGGACCGCCGCCGTCTCGCGCAGCCCCTGCGCCTCCACGTCCGGGTCTTCGATCACGCGCTCGAGCTCGTCCGGGTCGAAGACGAGCGCGAGCTCGTCTCCAGCCGCCGACTGGAGCGTCCGCTCGAGGTCGGATCGCTCCAGGGTCATGCTGATCGCTTCTGTTGCCCCGCCTACGCGGACGACGTCGAACGTCAGCTCCACCGGCCCGTCGCCGTCTCGCAACGCCTCCTCCGCCGCGGCGCGGCGGATCGGTAGCGCCGGACGTACGCTTGGAGCGGCCGCAGCACCCTGTGCGAGTCGCGCGCGACTCTGGGTCGTATGCATCGTTCCTCCTTCCGGGAAAACCCCGCCTGATCTTGACACCAGTGCGGCCGGGATACAACGGCAGGCAACGTCCTCGTGCAGCGGGTTTGCGGCTACGGAGCGGCACAGGAGTCGAACCTGCCTAGCGTCGGGCTACGACGCCGTACCGGTTTTGAAGGTCTGCCAGATGAGCTGCAATTGGCTCCGGAAGTGGCGTTTCAGCGCCGATTCAGT
>JBKPMS010000159.1:0-15060 GCA_046732275.1 Actinomycetota bacterium
GCCTGCGCAACGATCCCCGGCTCCTCTGACTCGAGCAACCAGTCGACGGCGGAAACCGTGACGCTCACGTGAGACTCTCTGTCGTTCTTTGACGGCGTTCGGTCATTTGCCTCCGCGTGTGCACTCGTCAGCGCGGACGACGGTAAGGGCCCGTCTTTCTGCGGCGGGCGACGGCGGCACCCGTTACCGCGCCCACAAGGATCGCCGGCGTTACCAAGACCGCGACGAAGGCGGCAGTCTCAATCGCTTCCGCGAGAGAGACGTCGTTCGGAGCGGTGACGACCAGCGCGGGCGCAAGGACGACGCCGTACCCAAACAGGCCGGCGAGTAGGCCGGTCAGAAAGGAAGCGTCCGTCCGCGCGGCGAAGGCGACGAATGCGGTACCCAACGCTAAGCCGACGTAGGCGCCGTAAAGCTGGCGGAACGCATCGTTCAAGGTTGCCGCCGTCGGCCCGACCTGCGAATCGGTATCTAGCCACGAGTTGAAAAGGACGGCCGTCGCCAACGCGAGCGCTCCGGACAAGAGACCGCCGCCGACGATGAGAGCTGTCTCGAAGTGACGTTTAGGCGCTTCGCGCACGCCGTACCACCGAGTGGTCTCTGCGCAGCTTTGACTCCGGGTAGCCATGGACGGCCGATCTCCATCCCGGCAGTCTGGCTCCCCCACGCGGGGCGGGCTTCAAAGTGACCACCAGTACCAGAGGTCGCGATCGTCCCGCGTCGCCGTGCGGGCCAGGTTCCGAACCTCGCGCACCACGAGGAGAGCCTCGTCCTTCTGCCAACCGTCGAGGGAGAGCTCTTCCGTCTCACACCATCGTTGTGCGACTTCGTCGAGGCCGACATCGCCGGCCAGTGCGTCGCGAAACTCCGGTGGGATCGTGAGCACGCCTGCCTCATTCGACTCTCCTTTCGGCACGTCGACGAAGCGGTCGACTAGGTCGTCGTACGCACCCAGTCCGAAGATCTCTCCAAGCGTTGCAAGGCTCACCTCGGATAGACCTTTCGCCTCGACAGTCTCGTACCGCCGCCACGGGCCGTCGTCGACGAGCTCGCCGTCGATCTCGTCGAGACGCGCCGCAAAGAACTCACCAAGCACGCGACCGGTCCCTTTCCCGCATCTAGCGATCCCAGTCGTAGTGCAGACTCGAGCGGGTCATGCCCGCCGGACCGCCGCAGCTAGGTTTTCACACGTGAGACTAGAAGTCGCCTGGATCTCGTACTGCCCCGTCAAGGGCCTCGCCCTCCGGCAGCTCGACGAGTGCGAACTGACCGAGGCCGGAATCGCGGGAGATCGAGAGTTCTTCCTCGTCGACGAGAACGACCGCCTCGTGAACAGCAAGGGGCTCGGCGTATTGCAACAGCTGGTTCCGCGCTACGACCACGAAGCAGATTCGCTGACGCTCGAGTTTCCCGACGGCACGACCGTCTCTCGGCAAATCAGCTTCGACGGCTCGCTTGCCGCACGGTTCTGGAAGAAAACCGTTGAAGTCCGCATCGTCGAGGGACCGTGGAGCGAAGCACTTTCCGACCTCGCCGGCCGGGACCTTCGCCTTGTTCGAGCTTCGGGCCCCGCGCCGGATCGCATGCGCAGCGGCGCGGCGACGCTCCTCGGGACCGGCTCCCTCAACGCACTCGCGCGGACCCTCGGCGTGGACGAGGTCGACGCGCGGCGCTTCCGCATGAACTTCGGCATCGCCGGGTTGGGCGAACACCAGGAGGACGAGTGGCTCGGCCGTCGCATACGGCTCGGGGAGGCAGTCGTCGTGCCGCAGGGGAATGTCGGCCGCTGTGCAGTAACGACGCAGAACCCCGACACGGGTGCGCCCGACCTCGACACCCTGAAAGCGCTGGCGACCTATCGGCGAGCCGTCGATGCGACGGAGCCGCTCCCCTTCGGCGTCTATGCGGCAGTCGCGCAGCCTGGTCGAGTCCGTGTCGGCGATCCCGTGGAGTTGGCCTGACGCTCGGTCACGCGACGAGCCCTCGTCGCGAAGCGGCGTCGGTGCTCGCGGGAGTCATGGCGAGAAAATCGTCCACGCCCAGTGCTTGAAGCATCCAGCGGGCGGGAGGCGGGATGTACCGCTGGCTCGGATCGGTGAAGAGCTCGGGATTGGTGAGCACGATCCTCCGGCGACGCGTCTCGATCTCGCATTCGCCGGCAGCGAGGACATTACGGACCCAGTCGCTGTCCCGGCCGTAGGTGAGCGCAAACACGTAGCGGTCTTCGTCGCGAAAGACATTGACCGGCGTGCGATAGATACGACCCGACCGACGGCCGACGTGGGTCACGATTGCGAAGCCCGGCAACCACCAGGCTAGGCGGCGCGTGATCCGATTCGTCACACGCTTGTTGAAGTGGGCTAAGCGTTTCGGGAGCGGCACGGCACTAGGGCATCCACAAACCGCCCGTCAGCGTGCGGAGTCCGGAAGCAGCTCCCTCGCTGCCTCGAGATCCGCCTCTCGCACGAGTATCTCGCGCGCACCTGCCGCAGTGAAGTCTTCGAACGGCGAGTCGATCTCCTCCGTGTCGCGGTACGCGCAGTCGATGCCGTTGGACTGAAGCAACCCGCAGACGATGTCGGCTTCCTGTTCTCCCGACACCACCGTCAACACGACGCCTTCGTCACGTTCCATGGGCGGAGGCTACTCGACGGAGCGGGTCCGCCGGCGTACCCGGGCCGTATCCTGCGCCGCGATGAAGGTCGGCATCGTCGTCCCGTACTCCTGGTCCTTCTGGGGTGCCGTGAACGAGCACGCCGAACTGCAGGCGGAGGCGCTGCAGCGCCTCGGCGTCGAGACGCGCACGATCATGGGCAACGACCCGCCGGGCAGCTTCACGCGCGTGCTGCACCCTCGGCTCGGGCGGCACGGGCACCCACCGCCGGACGTAATTCCGGTCGGGAGATCGGTGATCGTGCCGGCGAACGGGTCGCTCCCGAACATCGTCCTCTCGCCGCACAGCGTGCTCGAGATCCGGCGCGCCCTCGAGCGAGAGCGGTTTGACGTCGTGCACGTGCACGAGCCGATGACGCCGGCGATCGCCGTCGCCGCGCTCGCGCTCGCACGCGTCCCCTGCGTCGCGACGTTCCATGCTCATGGGCCGCTCGGCTGGATGAAGGTCGGCAAGCCGCTGTGGGGCTTCCTCGCCGACCGGCTCGACTACCGCATCGCCGTGTCGCCGTACGCGCGGGACACTGCTGCTGCATGGCTTCCCGGGGACTACGAGGTCGTGCCGAACGGCGTGTTGATTCCGCCCGACGCCGACCCGAGCGGCAGGGAGCATCAGGTGCTCTTCGCCGGGCGGCACGAGCCTCGCAAGGGGCTGCACATCCTGGTGCGCGCCTGGCCGGAGGTGCGGCGGCGGACCGGGGCGCGGCTCCGCATTGCCGGTGCAGACCCGCTCGCCGTCCGGCTTTTGCTCAGCCGCGAACGCGTCTCCCACGACGGCATCGACGTCCTCGGGCTCCTGTCGCAAGACGACCTCACGGCCGAGCTCCTGCGGGCGAAGGCCCTCGTCGCACCGTCGCTCGGCGGCGAGAGCTTCGGCATGGTGCTGACGCGCGCGTTCGCGTCCGCCACGCCGGTGCTTGCTTCGGACATCGACGGGTACCGTGAGGTCATGACCGGCGAGGTCGGGGTCACCTTTCCTGCAGGTGACGAGCGGGCGCTCATCGAGGCGCTCGTGCGTCTGCTGGAGGACGAGGCCCGCCGCGTCGCGCTCGGGAGCGCTGCCCGGGAGCTCGCGATCCGCCGCTACTCGTGGGACGACATCGCGCGACGCCTGCTCGGGATCTACGAGCTCGTCACCGGTCGGCCGCGCGAAGCGGCGGTCGCGTCGTGAGTGTCCTTCGCAGCACGCCCGTGCGCGTCGCCTTGACGCTGCTCGCGGCCGGGGCGGTAGCGGCTCTGCTGTGGTGGCGAGGGCCTGCGTGGAGTGCCGTCGGCGACGCGTTCAAGGCCGTTCTGTGGGAGTGGGTCGTCGTCGCGATCGGGTTCAACCTGCTTTCCGTGCTGTCGCGCGCGCTCGCGTGGCGCACGGTCATCAATCAGGCCTTCGAGGAGCCGCACCCGTCGTTCATGCTCGTCTTCTCGGCGTTCTCCGTCGGTCTCTTTGCGAACGCGATCCTGCCGGGAAGGATCGGGGAGATCGCGCGCGTGGCTGTCCTCGACCGGCACATGCCGCAGCGAGCGGCGTGGGCGAGGCTGCTGGGCACCGTGTTCGCGCACCGCGTGTTCGATCTCGTCGCCGTGATCGCCCTGATCTTCTACGTGCTGCTGACGGCGCCCATTCCCGACTGGGCGGTAACGAGCCTCATCGTCGTCGTCGCCGTCGGCGTCATCCTCCTCACGGTTGCCGTGATGGGTGCGCGCAACGATCGCTTCGCCGGTTACGAGGAAGGACTGGGAGCGATCCGAAAAGTGATCCGGCTCATTCGCTACGGCCTTGGCGTCATGCGCGAGCCGGCGGCTGCGGCGCTCGCGTTGTTCTTTCAGATGCTCGGCTGGACGTTTCAGCTGTTCGCGGTCTGGACGGCGATGCGCGCATTCGGCATCCACGAAGCGCTGCCCGCGGCCGGGCTCGTGCTCGTGCTGATGAACGTGGCGACGATCTTCCCGCTCTGGCCGGGCAACGTCGGCCTCGTCCAGGCCGCAGTCGCGCTGCCGCTCTTCACCTATTACGGTGTCGCGAAGGCGCGAGGGATTGCGTTCGGTTTCGGGTTGCAGGCCATCGAGGCCTCGGTCGGCGTGGGCGTCGGCCTGATCTTCCTTGCGCGCGAGGGACTGTCGGTCGCGATGCTGAAGGTCATGCCCGACGCTTCAAAGGCCGAGGCGCCCGCCGCGGAGCCGCCGCCTGCCGAGCCGGAACCGGAGGTCGATGTCGAGCGCCCGCGCGCTCGCGTGTCCGGCTAGCCTCAAAGGCGTCCTGACGGCGCGCGAGGCTGCGGCGGCTCTCGCGGAAGGTCTCCGAACGTGGGCGGACGGCGTCCGCGAGCTCCCGGTGGCCGACGGCGGCGAAGGCACGCTCGACGTGCTGCACGCTGCGCTCGGCGGCGAGCTGCATCGCGTGCAGGTTCACGATGCCTTCGCCAGGCCGCGCGAGGCGCGGTGGCTCGAGCTTCCGGGAGGAGTTGCCGCGGTCGAGTCGGCCGAAGCGATCCCGCTCGACCCGGAACGGCTTGATCCCTTTGCTGCGTCGAGCGGCGGGCTCGGCGAGTTGATCCAGGCCGTTGGGAGGCCGCGTGAGCTCCTCGTCTGTCTCGGCGGGACGGCGAACGTCGACGGCGGGGCAGGCCTGCTCGAGGTCGTGCACGAGCTGCCGGCCTTCACACGTGTTGCGTGCGACGTGGACGTGCCGCTCGTCGATGCTGCGCGTGTCTTCTCCCTGCAGAAGGGCGCCACGGCGCAGGATGCCGTCGTTCTCGAGCAGCGGCTCGTGTCGATGCCCCAGCTCGCGCCCTACGCGGATCTTTCGGGCGCCGGCGCGGCCGGCGGCCTCGGCGCGGCGCTCGCGTCGCTCGGCGCCGAGCTCGTCCCGGGCGCGCAGCTCGTGCTCGACGCGATCGGGTTCGATCCCACGGGCTACGACCTCGTCGTCACCGGCGAGGGGACGGTCGACGTCACGACGATGCGCGGCAAGGCGCCGGGCGACGTAGCGAGGCGCTGTGCCCGGCGCGGCGTTCGCTGCATCGTCTTCGGTGGCCGGGTCGTCGAGCCGCTTCGCCGCGCCGAGACGGTCGCCCTCTCGGGAGACCCCTCGCGTGCGCGCGCGGACCTTCTCGAGCTCGGGTCACGGCTTGGCGGACTCGGCCCGTCGGGCTAGCTCCTCGATCTTCCCCTGCGCTGCGTCGAGCTTGCCGACGCAGACCTTGTAGAGCTCTTCGCCGCGCTCCCACAGCTCGATCGCCTCGTCGAGGTTCGCCTCGCCGCGCTCGAGCCGCTCGACGATCTGCTCGAGCTCGCGCTGTGCCTCTTCGAACGTCGGCGCGGTGCTCACTCGACGCGTGCTCCGAAGCGGCCTTCGGCGACCTCGACCTCGAGCGGGTCTCCCGCGGACACGTCGGCGGGCGAGCGCACGATGGTGTGGTCCGCGCGGACGATGGCGTAGCCGCGTTCGAGCGTTGCGCGCGGTGAGAGCGCGCGGAGGCGGCCGGCGGCCTGCTCGAGCCGCGCGCGCTTGCGTTCCACGGCGAGCGAGGGAGCGTGGCGCAGCCGTTGGTGCGCGTGAGCCAGCCGTTGGCGACGCTGCTCGAGGATGCCCTGCGCGCCGCGTGCGAGCGCCCCGCGTGAGCGGCCTAGGTGCTCCCGTAGCGCGGCCGCGTCTGGAACGACGAGTCGCGCCGCGGCGGTGGGTGTCGATGCGCGTGCGTCGGCGGCGAGGTCGCACAACGGCGTGTCTTGCTCGTGGCCGACGGCGGACACAACCGGCACCGGACAGGCTGCGACCGCCCGGACGAGCCGCTCGTCGCTGAAGGGGAGCAGGTCCTCGAAGCTCCCGCCGCCGCGCGCGAGCACGACGACGTCCACGTCGTCGGCGGAACAGACCTCGCCGAGCGCGTCGACCATCGCGCGCGCCGCGAGCGGGCCCTGGACGTACGTCTCCGCGACGAGGATCCGCGCAGCGGGAAACCGGGCCGTCATCGTCGTGATGACGTCGCGTTTGGCAGCGGCGTCGTTTCCGGTCACGAGCCCGATCCTGCGCGGGAAGAACGGCAGCGGCCGCTTCCGCTCGAAGACTCCTTCCGCGGCGAGCTTCTTCTTCAGCCGCTCGAGCGCCGCGAGGTGGTCGCCGATGCCGAAGCGCTCGATCGAGAGCGCCCGCATGCGGAAGTCGCCGCGCGCCTCGAAGAGCTCAGGCCGCCCGAAGACGTGCACGCGCTCGCCGTTCCCGAGCTCGAGACGCAGCGCGTCGAAGCGGCTGCGCGCAATCGTGACGCCGAGGCAGGCGCCGTCGCTCGGATCCTTGAGCGTGAAGAACACGGACTGCCAGCGCGCGTTGCGCCGCAGCTCCGTTACCTCGCCCTCGACCCAGATCGTCGGCAGCCGCTGTAGCCAATCCGCGACGCCGCGGTTGAACGCGGCCACCGTGTAGACCTTCCGGTCTCCGTACTGGAGCGCCTCGACTTTCGCCACGCGGCTCAGAATGCCACGCGTCGCGAGACGAGTGTGCGCCGATCCTAGATCAGGATCTCGGCCGCAGTCTCAGGCGCGCAACCCTGGCTGACGAGCTCGACCGCACGATGCAGGTCGGCGTCGCTCCCGGCCACACGCTCTGCAAGCGGAAGGGGGTACCCCGCCTCCATCAGCACGTGCAGTCGCCAGCTCTCGACCTTTGAGCGCTCGCCACCGTTTGGCTCAATGATCTCGGTCGTCTCTCCCACGGTGTGCCTCGTTCGCCGTGACATAGACGAACCCTGCCGCCGTTTGTTGGCCGTAAAACCGGACTTCTCAGTTTCTTAAAAACTTTGCGGCCGTCAGTGCGGCGGCCTCAGCCGGCCCAGTGAGTCGAGCAGTATGCGTCGCGCGCGGCGCTGCCGCCCGACAGCGGGAGGTACTGAGTCCCTGATCGAATCAGGAGCGCCTGCGAAGTGGCGTAGTCCTCGATCTGCTGCACGACCTGGTCGCGGGCCTCCGCCGTCGGGGCGAGCGCAAGCCGCTCGGCGTTCCGCCACGCCGTCTCACGCCAGCCCACGACGAGCTGGAAGAGCGTGAAGTCGTCGAGGGTCGTCGGCAGGTTGGCGTCATCGATCGTCGCGTCGAACCGCCGCGCGATCTCGGCGATGACGTCGTCGGTCACGCGGTTGAGAATCTGATTCACGCGATCGTGGTCCACCTTGCGGCTCGTGCCGTCGGGTGCGACGAGCCCGATGCTGTAGAGGACGAGCGGAAGGTCACGCTGAACGTGGGCGTTGATGCCGAGCAGGAGATCGCCGTCGGCGGAAACGGCTCGATCTCGAGCCGCGTCGAATGCGATCCGCCACGCCGGTGGGACGTCGGCTGTCTCACCGTCCTTCCACGCGTCGTAGGCAGAGAAGTAGTAGCGCGCAAAGATGCCGTCCTCGTAGTTCACGAACGGCGTGTCCTGGAAGAACGTCGGATCCTGCACGGTCCGGCGGTACTCCTCCGTCACGCGCAGGTAAATGAGGGAAAAGATCGCGTTGTGGTCACACGTCGAGGCGAGCGGGTCGAATCGCTTCGTCATCTCCCGAATGGTTTTGTCGACGCACTGCACCCGCCCGGCGATGCAGTCGTCCGTGCTCGTCACGTCGTACGGGAGGGAGAGCCCCGGCAGAAGTGCGCTCCAGCCGACGAACGGTGGATCCTCTGCGACGGCCGTGACCGGCCTGAGCAGTGCAGCTAGCGCGAGTACGACGAGCGCGAAGCGCAAGCGCGATCGAACATTCATCTGTTTCTCCCCGCATCCAAGGCCGCTCCGATGGTTCTGCCCCGAACGGCAGGAGTCGTAAACGCCCCGGCGACCGAGTTTGTGAAGCGGCGAGGGCGGAGAAGACTAGGTGTTCCGGATCCCCCCGTTGAGAGGGAGTGTTGTCTGTGGCCACCACTGACCTCGTCCGTACGCGAGCGCGACTTGCCGGCGCCGGCGCTGCTGTTGGGCTCCGCGCGCCCTTCGAGGCCGTGGAGAGAGCGGTCGAGGCCCTCGACGGCGATCCCGGCCTCGTTCTGATCTTTCCGGCGGGCGTGCTCGATCCGCAGGAGGCGGCCGTGCAGGCGCAGTCGGCCGCGGGAGATGCGCGTGTCGCGGGAATGACCGGGAGCGGGACGATCACGACGGGCGGTGCGATCGAGGCCGGCTGCTCGGCGGTCGCGTTCGACTCGTCAATTGCGGTCGGAGTTGGCGCGGATTGCTCATCGGACTCGCGCGCCGCCGGGAGCTCTGCGGCCGGCGAGGCTTTGTCCGGCGTCGATCGCGACGGGGGCCACGTCGCGCTTCTCCTGTTCGTCGACTCGGAGGCGGGCGACCAAGCCGAGATCGTCGCCGGGGCATATGACATCGCGGGTGGACGCATCCCGCTCGCAGGTGGGGCCGCAGGCGGCGCAGCCAGAGCCCAGTTCATCGACGGTGAGGCGCTGTCGGGCGGTGTAGTCGCCGTCGCTCTCGCCAGCCAAACGCCGATCGGCGTCGGCATTTCGCACGGCTGCGTACCGGTTGGAACGCCGTCGATCGTCACGCGGTCGAGTGGCGGAGTCGTCCTCCAACTCGACGGCCGCCCTGCCGAGGCTGTCTACCTCGAGAAGCTCGGGATGGCAGACGTGCCGTTGAGCGACGCCGATTTCGAGGCAATTGCGATGGCACATCCGCTGGCACAGCCGGAGCTGAGCGGCGTCTTACGTCCACGATACGTGCGAGGTCGCGCGCCGGGAGGCGGTCTGACCTGCGCGACGAGCATGGAGGCGAACGCGCCCGTGGTTGTCTGCGAACAGAAGCCCGACGCGACCGTCCGCAGCGCGATGGCCGCAGTGGACGAGGCCGTGCAGCAGCTTGCCGGCCCGGCCGGCGCCGTCCTCGTCTTCGACTGTGCAGCAAGGAGCCAGTGGTTCGGCAATCCGCTTGCTTCGCGCGAAATCGACTCGATCATGTCCTCCTTCGGCGATCCAGCACCTCCACTGGCCGGCGCCTACACCCGCGGGGAGATCGGGCGCATACGCGGCGCGAAAGGAGATCGGAACTTCAGCGTTGTCGTTGTTGCACTCTCCTCAACGCGTTGACGGCGGCGACGAGTTGCTGCGCCGCTTCGTCGAGGCGGCGCGGCGCGCGCAACTCGTCACGATCGTCAACCTCGCCCGGTCCGAAGCCGAGCTGGGCGAGCTCTTCACCGCAGAGGTTTGCGAGGCGTTCGAGGCCGAGGTCGCGTTCGTCCTCACACCACGTGACGGCGCACCTGGCTCGCTCGTCGGCGCGCGCGGCCTAACGGCCGATCAGCGCGAGGATCTCTGCGACGACGAGCGCTGCGCGCTCGCCCTGACGTCCGCGGAGACGCAGCTCCACCACGGGGATCTGCTTCGAATCGGGGCGCGCGAGCTCGTTCTCGTGCCGTTTGCGGGTGAGCTCGAGCGCGGCGTCGTGGGCGTGGCACGCCTCTACGACCAGTCCTTCGACGAGGCAGAGATTGCTCTGCTCGAGGCGGTCGTGGAGAGCGTCAAGCATGCGCTGGAGCGGATCCGCCTCGCACAGGAGCGCGACGTGCTGTATGCGCGCGAGCACGCGGCGAGGCGCGAGGCGGAGGCCACTGCGGACCGGCTCGAACGCCTGCAGAGCATCACAGGGACGATCCTGTCCGACCTGCCGCTCGAGACGATGCTGTTCGAGCTCCTCGAGCGGATCCGCGAGATCGTCACCGTCGACGCCGCCGTCATTCTCCTCGTGAACGGCTCCGACGCCGGACTTGTTCTACGGGCGGCGGCCGGGGCCCGCCAGCACGTCGAAGCAATCATGGAGCTTGCCGAGCGAGAGGAGCTCACGAGACGCGTCGTCGACGAGCGGCGGGACGAAAGACTCGAGAGCGACGAGATAGGCGATGGCGATCCGCCGGATCGTCAAGCGATCCGGTCGCTGATCGGCGTTCCGATGGTCGTCGAACACGAAGTCGTCGGCGCGGTCCTCGCAGGGGTAACTGCCGGCAAGGACTTCTCGAGCGACGACGTGAGCCTGTTGCGAGTCGCTGCTGACCGCGCGGCAATCGCGATCGAGAACGCCCGCCTCTATCGGGAAGCCGAGGAGCGTGGGCAAGCTGCTCGTGTGCTCGGCTATGTCGCCGACGGCGTCTTCGTCGTCGATGACAAGGGAATTGTTCAGCTGTGGAATCCTGCGGCCGAGACGATCACCGGCGTTCCGGCAGAGGCGGTGCTCGGACGCCCGGTCGATGAGACGATTCCGGGCTGGGGCGGGCTCGCACGAGGTGTCGCTGTCACGAACGCTCCGACCGGGTGCCGTGGGCGCGCAACCACTCTTCCCGTCGAAATCCAGGGTCGTGAGCTCTGGCTCTCCGTGACGGGGGTGAGCTTCGTCGATGGAACGGTTTATGCGTTCCGCGATCTGACGGAAGAGCGGCGACTAGAGGAGCTCAAAGCGGACTTCGTCGCCACCGTCTCCCACGAGCTGCGCACGCCGATCGCTGCCGTCCACGGGGCGGCCAAGACGCTCGAGCGAGAGGACATCGTCTTCACCGACGAACTGCGCCGGCATCTCCTCGCGGTCATCTCCGACCAGTCCGACCGGCTCGTGCATCTCGTCAACGACATCCTGGTCACGAGCCAGGTCGAGTCCGGCCGACTCGTTCTTGCGAGACAGCAGATCGACGTGACGGATGTCGCACGCGGGGTGATCGAGGCCGCGCGCGCGCACGCTCCGGAGGAGCTCTCACTCGAGCTCGAGGCACCCCAATCTCTCGCCGCAGTCGCGGATCGCGACAAGCTCCGCCAGGTGCTCGCGAACCTCGTGGCCAACGCAATCAAGTATTCGCTTCGGAAGGGCCGGGTCGAGGTGAGACTCGAAGAGTCTCGGAATCAACTCCGTATGGCTGTTCGTGACGAGGGTGTCGGTATTCCGACAGCCGAGCAGCAGCGGATCTTCGAGAAGTTCTACCGTCTCGACCCGAACATGACCGGCGGAGTCAGCGGCACGGGCCTCGGTCTCTACATCTGCCGCGAGCTCGTTCGACGTATGGGCGGCAGCATCTGGGTCGAATCCGGCGAGGGTCGTGGTTCGACCTTCTTCGTCGAGCTCCCGCTGACCCCGACGTCGGTGGGATGATCGCTCGGGCCCGCCGTCAGGTCCGCGCGTAGTTCTCGTCGATTCGGCGCGAAAGCTCGCGCAAACGCGCCTCGAGCACGGCCCGCTCCGACTCGAGGTTGGCCGCGAAACCCTCGAGGCGCCGGCGGAGCTCCTGCTCGGAGTGCGTCAGCCGTGACTCGAACTCGGCGACCGCCTGCGCGTGGAGCCGTTCGAGGCTGTTGGTCGTGTCGGCCATCCGCTTCTCGAGTCGCTGCGCCCCCGTATCGCCGACCTGCGCAAGGCGCTCGCCTAGCACCTTTTGCGCCTCGCGCGAGAACGCCTGCACCGCGCGGTCGAGCTCTCGTGCCAGGCGGGTGCCCGCGTTGTCGCGAGCCGTCTTCAGGGCGTCGGCGAACTGTTGGTTCGCCGCGTCGGAGTAACTCGCCGTCGCGCGTTGCAGGGTCCGCTCGAGTTGCTCGACCTGTCGGCGCTCGACGTCGGCGAAGCTCGACTGGATCCGCCGCATCGCCTCCGTCTCCTCGCGCTCGATCTGCTGTGCCACCTGGCGCTCGCGCTGCCGCATCCGGTCGTTGAGCTCGTGCAGCGCGCGTCTACGCTCGGAGGCGTAGCCCTCGAGCTCCGCAGTCCCCGACTGGACCACTTCCTGGGTGGCGCGGCTCACCTCCTCGCGAAGGCGAACCAGCGCGGCGCGCTGCTGCTCGCTCTCGCCCTCGAGGCGCTCCGCGTCGGCGGTCATGCGCGCCTCCGCCTCCGAGATCAGCTGCTTCTGCCTCGGCGCAAGCTGTGCGATCTGTTCGGTCACTGCTCGCTGCACCCGCTCGAGGTCGCCTTGCCACGCTTGCAGCCGTGCCTCGACCTGTCGCTGCGCGACGATGAGGGCGTGGCCGAGCTCGTCGGCCGCCTCGCGTGAGCGTTCGGCGGCGGCGGCGCGACGCGTCTCGGCGATTCGGCGCTCCTGCTCCTCAAGCAGCGACGTCGAGTCTGCGCGGGCGCGGACGAGGATCCGCTCGAGCTCCGCGGTCAGCTCGTCCACTTCGTGGGCCACGTGCGAGCTGAGCCGTGCCTGCGCCCGAGTGAGCTGGTCGTCGACGCGCCGCTGGGCCCGGACCAGCTCGCGGAGGCGGAGCGCTCCGAGCTCTGCGAGGAACGCGAGGGTGATTCCGGCGGCGACGACCGCGAGGTCGGCCTGCGGTCGTAGGCCGAAGGCGATCCACGCCGCGACCGCCGTGGCGCCGAGAGCTGCGGCGAGCGCACGGAGGAGGCTCCGCGAAACGCGGTCGAGGGCCGCTCCCACCAGGGAGAGGGCGGCAATCACGACGGCGACGGCAAAGACGATCTGTGCGGCTGTGACGAGCGACACGGCGTCAGGTTACGCGGAGGACGACGAGCGCGACCGCAAGTGTCACCACGGAGATCGCGAGCACCTGTAGGGCGCGCTCGGCGTCCGCGGTGAGCGTCGCGCGCGTGATCTGGATGGTCTTGCCGTCGATCAGGTCGATTTCCCCGGAGACCCCCTTTGCCTGCCGCCGGAGTCGTCGGACCGGCGTCGAGAGCAGCCGCTGCGCGTGGCTGAAGAGAGCGGCGAATGCCGCGGCGAGGATCGCTTCGACTCGAATCGTCTCGGCGGCCGCGAAGTACGTTGCCAGGACGGGAAACGCTCCCCAGGTAAGCGCGAACCAGAGGTCTCCGTGGAAGCGGCCGCCGAAGAGCTCGAGGTTGTACGCGACGGCGATGAACGTGCCGGCGGCCACGAACGCCAGCAGCCACCAGCTGGTGTACACGGCGGTCACCACGCCGATGGCGGCGGCCGCCGCCAGCGAGACAGCGGCCAGCACGACCAGCCGGCGGCGAGGGATCCTCGTCTCGAGCGGCCTTCCGTGCAGCTCGTCGAGCGCGTGCGCCGCGACGCCCATCCCGAGGAAGAAGGCGGCGAGCGCGAGCCCGAGCACCCACCAGCGGAAGTGCGGTGCGAGAGCGGCCCCGATCGCAACGTACGACAGGTGCCAAGCGGTGTACGGGGGGTGGAGGAGCGTGACGTAGTCGCGCCAGCCGCCTGGGGCGAGCGCGTAGAACGCGGGCCGCGCCGTCTCGCTCATGCGCGCCGGCCCCAGGTGACGATCCCGCCGCCGAGACTGAGGCGCTGTGAGCGGACGTCGGCGATCCCGGCTGCCCGCCAGAGCTCGAGCAGCTTCGCTTCGGGCCAGCGCGCGTAGAAGTCCCTGATGCTCGTGCCGAGGAAGCTCCCGACGGCGTGCCAGCCGGGCGAGATCATGCGACCCGCGAGCGGCAGTCCTACGCGGACGTAGAGCTCCCACCACGGACGCCAGAAGCCTCTAGGGATCCCGAATTCGAGCCCGGCGAGCGTGCCGCCGGGACGGATGACGCGCGCGAGCTCGCATAGAGCCGCGCCCGGATCGGCGACATAGCGCAAGGGGTACGCGAACGTGACTGCGTCGAAGGCACCGTCCGGGACCGGCAGCGACTCGGCGTCTCCCTCGACGAGGCGCACCTCCGGTGGCAGGCGTCGCCGCGCCTCAGCCAGCATCTCCGGGCTCGGGTCGAGGCCGACGACGGTGCATCGCTTCTGCCTCAGTAGTTCGAGCGCGACCGCACCGGTTCCAGTCGCGACGTCGAGGACAGTGTCGGCGGTCCCGACCTCGACGCGCGAGACCAGCGCTCGGCGCCAGCGCGGGTCCTGGCCCAGGGAGAGGAGCGCGGCGTACCGGTCGTACGTCGGCCCGAGCGGCGCAAAGAGCGTCCGCGCGACGGCGGTCTCGGCCACGGGCGCGAGTTTATGCGTCGGGTCTAGGACCATGGCCACGTCTATTCTTGGCCCGTGGCGTTGGCGGACGACGTCGTCAGGATCGCCGCTGCAGCGGCCAAGCACGCGGCGCCAGGCGAGCGTGTGGCAGCCGTGCTCGCGACAGAGCCTGTGTCCGGGGAGCGCGTGTATCTCGCAGCGTTCGCGGCAGGCGACGACACGCAGGCGTGGCTCGCCCTGGACGACGCCGGCGCCCCGGTCACCGATCGCAAGCTCGTGCGTGACGCCGCGGCGATTGCGGCGCTCTGCGAGATCGCGGAAGAGAGCCGCGACGTCGCCGCCGCGGAAGAGTCCCGCCTTGCGTCGCCGTCCTACCTCGACGGACTGGGTGCGAAAAATCAGAACGGCGAGGTCGTCGGCGCACTGCAGGGTGCGCTTCCCGCGGTCGAGGAGCTGACGCGCGACGTCGAGGGCAACTACAAGCTCGAGTTGACGTGATGGACGAGACGCCGGCCGTCCGGGCCTCTGATGCCGAGCGCGACGAGAC
>JBKPMS010000160.1:0-7317 GCA_046732275.1 Actinomycetota bacterium
GCGCCGAGCGCCGGTTGGGGCCGAGGTGTCGCGCAGTACGCGATCGAGCACCTCGATGGAGGATGAGGGCGAATAACGGGACACTGCACAGCCTCCTTTCGATGGGCAAACATCGATCAATCAAACGGCTACCCGATTCGAGGTTGCACCTAACGTCACAATCGATCAGCTGTGGTGGCTGGTTAGGCAACGCGTACCGGCCGAGCGCCGACGACGAGGTCTACGTGAATGGCACCGCAGGATGCGCGTGAGTGCTGTGGTGTCGTCGGAGTTGATCGGCGCGTTCGTCGACAAGCCGACCTATGGGATGTTCGAGGTTGAACCGTGCGCCGGATGATCGGCCGCGTCGTCATATGTGCGATCGTCGCGGTCGCTGCGGCGGTGGTCTGGCGGTCGAGCAGCGGCGGCGCGACGAATAGCCGGGCGCCGAGGAATCTCGACTGTGCGAGCAACGTCTGCGGATTCGATGGGGGTCCCGGCTAACTTCGTAGTACGAAAGTCGTCGCCATACGAACACATCGCAAAAGGGGGTCGGACATGGCAGGCAAAGGGACGGGAGGCCGCCCTTCCTCACGGCGGCTCGGACTCTTGATCGCGGGGGTCCTCGCAGTAGCAGGACTGACGCCGGCAGGAGGGTCCGCACGGGCACAGGCGCCGCCGAAGGCGACGGGTGAGCCGACGATCTTCGGAAGGGCGCTCGTCGGAAGTGTTCTGACCGCCTCGAACGGCTCTTGGAGCGGCACGGCGCCCTTCAACTACACCTACCGCTGGCTGCGCTGCCCGGCAAGCGGCAGCGGCGGCAACGGCGAGGGCTGCACCTCGATCTCGAGTGCCACCTTTAGGCGCTACACACTCCGGCAGGCGGACGTGGGTCATCGGTTGCGGGTGCGGGTGACCGCGGCCAACTCGGAGGGATCGGCGACCGCCACCTCGAACGCGACGGCGATCGTTCGGGCGGCACCGGCACGACCGGCGAACAGTGAGGCGCCATCGATCAGCGGCACGGCGCAGGTCGGCGAAACGCTCACCGCTGACAACGGCACCTGGACCGGTCAGCAGCCGATCACCTTCGCCTACCACTGGCGACGCTGCGGCCAGACCGGCGGTAGTTGCTCCGACATCAGCGGCGCGACCGGGAAGACATACGTGCTCACGGCCGCTGACCAAGGCGCGCGACTGCGTGTCCGCGTTACGGCACGCAACTCCGCCGGCACCGCCTCAGCCACCTCGGCGCCTACGGGGGTCGTCGCCAAGGCCGAGGCACCCGGCGGCGCGACCGTCTCGATCAGCGACGTGTCGCTTCCGAACCGGCTGATCATCGACGAATACTCGTTCCAGCCGAATCGCCTTCGCAAGCATGGACGCGTGATCGCACGCTTCCACGTCTCCGACAGCCGCAACCACTCGGTGACGGGTGCGCTCGTCTTTGTCGAGGGCGTCCCGCTCGGACAGACAACGAGGCCGCCCGAGCAGGCCACCGGCGCAGACGGCTACGCGACCTTCACAATCCGTGCGACCTCGCGGCTGCAGCTGCGCGGCGCCAACCGGTACGTCTTCTTCGTCCGCGCCCGCAAGGCCGGCGAGAACCCGCTCGGCGGCGTCACCGCACGCCGGCTTGTCGCTGTCAGACTCGGTTAGCACTGTCGCTGTCTCGCGGACGCCGCCAACTCGCCAGCGGCGGCGTCCGCGCGACTCATCGCTTCCGCCCAACCGTCGACCCCCGGCGGCTCCGGCCGAACGACGGCATAACACCCTCTGCGAACCATCGTCAGCCTCACGGCGAGGAAGCCGCCAACGTCCTCGACCTCGAGCGCGAGGCCGCGTTTGGAGCTGAGGACGTCTGCGCAGCAGGCCGACGTGACCGGGGCGGCATCGCCAAAGCCCGCTCGTCTCCTCCTGACTGCTTTCCGGCTGCGCACGGCGGCATCCACCGAACGTTCACGCGGTGGTTGCGGTGGCTTGGCGGCGTAGACGCTTCGTGAGGGGCATGCGTCTTATCGGCTCTCGCCGCCTCGGCACGGTTGACGAATGCGAGATGACTGAGCGCCTGCCGGAAGTTGCCGAGCTGCTCGTGGGTGTGTGGGTCAAGTTCTTCTGCGTAGAGGTCGACGTCGTTTGCGAGCTCGACCATCGCGTTGATTGTTTGGCGCGCCTCGTCGAGCCGGCCGGCGCGGGCGAGCGCCTCGACAACCCAAAAGGAGCAGGCGAGGAATGCGCCCTCGACCCGCTGCTGGCCGCTGTAGCGGTAGAGCAGTGGCGCACCGGCGTCGAGCTCGGCGCGAACGGCGTCGATCGTGCCGGCGACCTCTGCGCCTTTCGGGTCGAGCAGATTCGTGCGCACGACGCGCAGCGTCGAGGCGTCGAGTTTGTCTGTACCCTGGTGCATGAGCAACGTGCGCCGCGACTCCGACCAGCACTGTTCGAGGATGAACCGGCGCACCTGATCGGCTTCGCTACGCCACGCCTCGGCACGCTTCGCGGATAGCTCGCCTCTGTCGACAAGCCGAAGCGCCGCTCTAAACAGGTCCAGGCCGCGACTTTGGAGGTCGTGTAGTGCTGGCGATCGTCGAGCTCCCAGATGCCGGCGTCAGGGTTCCGCCAGGCGTCTCGCGAGCCGATCGACGAGTTCACGGATTCGCTGGGCGGTCGTGTCGTCGAACGCGTTCCCGTCTCGCACGTATAGCTCCGCCGTCTCGAGCAGGTCACCGTACGCGCCGAGTTGCAGCTGCTTCGCGGCCGCGTTTCCCTCCACGACCGGTTGCGAGCCGCGAAAGCCGGCCAACTCGAGCGCGGATCAGCCGTTGTCTGAAGCCGCCGCTCCACCTCCTCGCGCACGGAAAGACAATCGGCGCCTCGTGCGCCGAGGTCAGCACCAACAGCGCCTGCGAATCAGGACGGGCCGTGAACCACGCCACACCTCGCCGCGCGTCTGTTCTGGCTCGCCCGCAGCCCAGACGTGGAGCGCCAGCTCGAGCTCCTTGCTATGTGCGCGTCGCGTCGCTCGAACCGCATCTCAGTCTCGCTCCAGTCGAAGCGTGGGCGGAGCCGCCAGCGCATTGGCACGTTCCCAGTCAGTCCCTCGCCGCGGCGCACGAACTCAACCCCGGGCAGCAGCCCAGCTCGTGCAGCGTCACCGCATCAGTCAGGCGGACGCTGCCCGCCCCGGTTGCGAAACGTCGTCGTCAACAGATTCGTCTGCGCAAGGTACTTGCGTGCTACCTCGTACTCGGCCTCCGGCGCGAGCTCGAAGCAACCGCCCCTACGCGAATCGAGCAGCGCAAACAGAACAGGCGGGGAGTCGAGGCGCGGCAGCGCGAACCAGTCGATCGCGGCATCACGCGCGACCAGCGCGCAAGCGCGGCCATCGCCAACAGCGGCGTAATCAGCAATCGCCGCATAGCCCGTTGTTCTCACCACCCCAACAGCACCAATCACACGACCCGCGGCACCAACGGCCATCGTCGACCGTTCGAGACTGTCGACGCCCGGACGCCGGGAACTCCTCACGCTCTCGGCAGCGCTGCGATGCGCGCGCCGTCGGGCTGCTTGGACGTGAGCGAAGGCGTACTGTTCGCCAAGCGGTGTATTGAGCGCGCAGCCGGGTTACGCGATCATCACGCCCGGAGAACACAGACCCATGGCAGAAGGAACCATTCGCTGCCCCGCCTGCGGCCAAGTCGTAGACGTCGACGAGGCCGAGGAGAAAGGCGAGGAGGATCCCCACGCCGCTCTCACGTGCCCGACCTGCGGGGCAGGATTCGATCGAAGCGGCGATCTCGTCCACGAGCCGCCCATCGGCCCGTAGTTGCGACGGCGCACGTCGTCCGCCTCGGTGCGCCTGGCTTTCCACTCAGCTGAAACGTCATTCCCTCACGGGCGCGCGTCCAGATCCGCGCAGGAGCCCCCGCGGAGTGCGTCCAGCGCCCGGCCGCCACCAGGCAAAGCCATTCGGTTTTCGTGTGTTTTTGAGACAGACCACGCGCCGCGTATACGAGACGGGTACGTCAGCCTGAGCGTGTGCGGTCCCGAGCGGGCGTCGCCGTCGATCCACCCACGACCCGAGTAGGGTCGAGCGACGGCGCGAGCCGCGCCTCGGACACGTTCTCGACGCGGCTCAGGATGGCGAGCCTCCGCCCGGCACGCGCCAAATCCGCTCCGGCGGCGGAGCCGTACCTAAGTACGTCGCAGAACCACTACATCGGGGGTGACTTTCGGTAACGCGCTCGTCTGCGCGCGCGAAAACGCTGCTCTCCAGGGGTTTGGAAGGAGGACCTCTCTTGACGTACGGGACCCGCGCGCGAAGGCGCGCATTTCACAAGGGGCACGCCGTCCGCGGATTACTCGTTCTGCTGGCGGTAGTCGTGCTCTCGCTCCTGGCCGCGACGGCCGCTCAGGCGGCCGCGTTCACCTTTGCGAAGATCGCCGACAGCGCCCGCGACAATTTCAATCCGAACAGCTTCACGTGCTCGTCGATCAACAACCGCGGCGACGTCGCGTTCAGGGCGGGACGGACCTCCGCCGACGGCCTTAACTCGTTCGACGGCATCTACCGCGTCAACGCGGACGGGACGCTGACGACGATCGCGGAGGACCCGAACCGTAGGACGTTCGGATTCCTCGGCAACTTCCCCTCGATGGACGATCTGGGGGACGTCTCGTTCGCGGCCAATCTCGCGCCCACTTTCGACGAGGCGATCCTGCGGGGAAACGGCAAGAAGCTAACGACCATCGCAACGACGGCGAAGGGCTTGTTCAACTTCTTCGGCTTCGACACCTCCGTCTCGAACAGCGGTGAGGTCGCGTTCAAAGGGGAGCTCAACACCCCCAGCTTCGACGAGGGGCTGTTCTCGGGCTCGGGCTTCAAGCTCACCACGCATTACCTCAACCACGCCGACGTCTCGCTCGACGGACAACCGGCCCGCTTCGGCGGCAACGATTCCCGCCCGTCGATCAACAACCTCGGCCAGATCGCCTTCGATGAGTCGGTCCAGCCCAACTTCGACCCCGGCATCTTCGCGGGCCGGGAGGGCGCTTTCAGCACGATCGCGGCGCCGGTCTCGACGGTCAGTGTCGAGAAGCCGACGCTGAACGACCACGGGACAGTCGCCTTCTACCGGTCGGCCTTCGACGCGACCGGTCAGTTCGTGTCCGCGATCGTGACCGGCAGCGGCGGCCCGCTCACGACGGTCGCCGATACGACGGGCCCGTTCGGCTCGTTCGGGTTCAGGCCGCCCTCGCTCGACAACAACGGCAACGTGGCGTTCCTCGCGACCCTCGACGACCAGGTCACCACCGGAATCTTCGTAGGTCCGCGCGTCGTCCAGGACCGGGTGATCGAGACCGGCGACAAGCTCGACGGCGGGACGGTGGCCGGGCTCCAGTTCTGCGAGGAGGGGCTGAACGACCTCGGCGAGCTCTCGTTCATCGCGACCATCGCCGACCCGGCCGCGCCGAACGGCTCCCGCACGGCCGTCTTCATCGCCACACCCAAGAAATAGTCGGCACACGTCGGGGGGCCGCAACGGTCCCCCGACATGCTCTACTGGTGTTCGAAGGTCTCGATTCGCGCCGACGGCACTGTCTGGGTCGCTGTTGCGCGCGAGCTGATCTAAGCTCATCTTCCCTTTTGCGTTCGCGCGAACTCGTGTTGCCGTCGCGCGCGTTTCGAGACGAGGTGGACAATCCCGGCCGATAGGCATGGTCGCGCGGAATCGAACTCGTCGCCCTCACATCATCGCCTCAGCACACCACTCGGGTTCGGCCGGGTCACCGGGCGCAGTGCACGATGAACGCGCCAGCGTTCATCGTGGTGATCAGTCTCATCCGCGCACCGTTCTCCTGTTGTAAGAACAGACAACAGGCCGCGGAGCCGAAGACGGGTGCAAGGATCGCCGGCCACTCCCAAATTGCCTGGAGAGCGGCAGGTTCACCGACCTTCGCGTGGCACCCGCGGCCATCAACGGTCACGCCGCGGCGCTATCCCTTCGCAGCCGGAGCTGCCCGCGCCGCGAGTTGCCTCTCTTGGAGCACCAGGCCGGACACGAGGCGGATGAGGAAGAAGCCAAACTTTGGGTTCTGGTAGTAGAGCTCTAGTGCCTTCTCGCGCGAGATCGTCGAGAGGCGACACTGCTCGTCGCAGACCGCCGTCAGGGTACGAACGCCCTGCGGCGCGAACAGCCCCACCTCGCCGAACACCTCTCCGGCGGCGATGCGCTTGTCGATCTCGCGGAAAACGATGCTCCCCTGCTGCAACAGATAGAGCCGATCCGCAGGGTCCCCCTGCTTGAACAGCACGCTCCCCGACGGACATTGCTCAGCGTTCATGTACGGGACGAGCGATCGGAGGACGTCCTCATCGGTCATCCGGTACACCGCAGCGCTCAGCCGCCGCTGCTGACGGAGTCGAAGGACGTTCAGCGGCAACAGGCTCGAGTGGAGAACGAGGATCGGATAGACGCGCCCGAAGACCCCGTACACGAGCCCGAGCAGCGCGTAGCCGATGAAGGCCACGTTGCTGACGATCGCGACGACACGCAGCGGGATCATCGTCCTCATGAAGAAGGTCGAGAAAACGAGCGCAGCCGCGACCCAAGCGGCGATCACGATCCACATTTCCTACCTCCACTTCGATAGCAATGTCGCGAAACAAACGAAGGCGTCCTCAGGGTCGCTTGAGCTCCGCGAACTCCTTCGCAAGCCGCTTCAGCCCTCGCGCTGGTTCGCGGGTCAACCGGCCGGCGGCCGGCTTGAAACGCGAACCGGACGCGAGGCTGGGGCAACTCAGTTGAGTACTTCGTCATCCTCCTCGACCGATCGGACTGTGCCGACCACGCGCTCAGGTGTCCACCTAAGCGCCGCAATGTCAATTATGGGGTGAACAGCGTTCGAGTCCGGAAGTGGGCTCTGCAAAAGCGGCCAGAGCGGGGCTTCTTTTTCGTGACCACTTGCATGACCCACAGCGTCCGGTGAGGATGGAGCCCGTTGGAGCTGTCTCCCTTAGCGGCAGAAAACGGCCGGGTTGCCCTCAGGAGTAACTTCCGCCGCGACACCTTCGCGCAGACGCGGCTCCGCTGCCGGTCATCGGTGACCAGATGGAGGCGCAGGCGTTTCGCCGGATGCCGCGAACGAAATGACGTTTCGTGAAGTGAGCGCGGATTCGTTTCCGCATCAGGCGGCGTGCGGATGTCTCCAGACGACCGTCTTCCGCCTCGAATCTACAGGCCTGACGGTTTCTGTAGGAATCGCACCGAGTCTCTCCGCGACGCGCTGAGAGCGGACGTTGTCGGACGAGATCAGAGACACAAGCCGGTCGATCGA
>JBKPMS010000161.1:0-16196 GCA_046732275.1 Actinomycetota bacterium
CCACTTCGAGATCCTCGACGCGTCCATGCGGACCGAGGGCGCGGCGCAGCTCGTCGTAGTCGACGCCCGGCACGACGAAGTCTGCGTCCTTGGAGTCGAGCCCGAGCTGCTCGTCGCGCACGGCGCCCCCGACGAGGTATGCGTCGAGCCCGAGACTGCGCACAAAGTCTTCGATCGTCCGGTCCATGCGGACCGTAGTGTCGCCTACAGGGCTGCGATCGCTTCGATCTCGACGAGCAGGCCCGGCGGGAGCTTCGACACCTCGAAGGTGGAGCGCGCCGGCGGCTGATCGCCGACGTGGCGTGCGTAGACCTCGTTCATCCCCTGGAAGTCGTCGAGGTTCGTCAGGAACACCGTCGTTTTGACGAGCCGGTCCAGCCCGCTCCCGGCTGCCTCGAGGATCGCGCGCAGGTTTGCGAGCGTCTGCTCCGTCTGCTCCTGGATCGTGTCCCCGACCGGTACGGGGTTGTCGGGCGTGATCCCGACCTGGCCGGCGACAAAGACGAAGCCGCCCGCCTTGATCGCCTGCGAGTACGGCGCCCCTTGAAACGGTGCCGGAGCCGCCTCGGTCCGAACAACTTCCTTCACCCTTCCTCCTTTGTCGTTTGGCTGCACGCCTCGTCGAGCGCAACGCCGAGTGCCTTGAAGATCGCCTCGAGCACATGCTGCGTGTCGCTCCCCTCGACGAGCCGAACGTGCAATGTCAATTCCGCCGACTGTACGAGCTCGTCGAGGAACCGCGCCCCGAGATCGCCTGCAAGGCCGGCGATCCGCGCCTGTGACAGGTCGACGTTCGACACCAGCCGAGGCCGCCCCGACGCGTCGAGCGCGACCTGGGCCAACGCCTCGTCGACCGGAACGACGCCCGATCCGTGGCCGCGTGCACCTTCTGCGCGCAGCGGGCCCGCGAGCGCCTCGCCGAGCGAGCGCGCCGCGGCGACGATCTCCACTTCGGGACTTCCGGGCTCGACCTCGAGTGCGAGGTCGAACGACGCGTAGGTTGCGAGCAGCGTCAGTAGGTGGTCGAGGACAGGGACGCCCGTGGCGACGTTCGTCTCCCCACGGCCGATAACGTGGACGCGCGCGCTCGCGCGTCCCTGCCCCGTCGCGCTAATACTCGACCCGCTCGATCTGCGCACCGAGTAGCCGCAGCCGCTCGTCGATACGCTCGTAGCCTTTGTCGATCTGGTAGACGGCGCCGATCGTCGACGGCCCCTCGGCGCAAAGGCTCGCGAGGAGCATCGCCATCCCTGCGCGGATGTCCGGGCTCTCCATGCGCTGGCCGCGGAGCTTCGAAGGGCCCGTCACGACGGCGCGGTGGGGGTCGCAGAGGATGATGCGCGCCCCCATGCTCACGAGCTTGTCGGTGAAGAACAGGCGATTCTCGAACATCTTCTCGAACATCAGCAGCGTGCCGTCGGCCTGCGTGCCGACGGTCAGCGCGACCGATGTGAGGTCGGACGGGAACGCCGGCCACGGGCCGTCCTCCAGCTTCGGGACGTGACCGCCGAGGTCGTCTCGGATGACGAGCTCCTGCCCCGGCGGGACGCGGACGAAGCCGTCGCCCTCCTCCACGTGGACTCCCAGCCGGTCGAACCCGTGGAGGATCGAGACGAGATCTGCATGCTTGACGCCTTCGACCGTGACGTCGCCGCCGGTGATGGCGGCGAGGCCGATGAAGCTCCCGACCTCGATGTGATCCGGCCCGATCTCCCACTCGCCGCCGCGCAGGGACTCGACGCCCTGGATGCGCAGCACGTTCGACTCGATCCCCTCGATCCGCGCGCCAAGCGAGCCGAGAAACCGGCAGAGATCCTGAACATGGGGCTCGCACGCGCCGTTGCCGATCACCGTCTCGCCCGGCGTCAGCGCCGCGGCCATGATCGTGTTCTCGGTCGCCATGACGCTCGCCTCGTCGAGGAAGATGTGTTTCCCGCGGAGCGCACTGCCGCGCATCTCGTAGCGTCGGCCGATGTCGATCTCGGCTCCGAGCTCGGCCAGCGCGTGGATGTGCGGATCGAGGCGGCGCCTGCCGATCACGTCGCCGCCGGGCGGCGGGGCGCTGACGCCCCCGAGCCGTGCCAGGAGCGGCCCGGTCAGAAGGAAGGAGGCGCGCATGCGGCTGCACAGCTCCTCGTCCAGCTCGCGCTTCGTGATCTCCCCCGCATGAACGTGCACCTCGTTGGCGCCGATCCAGGCCACGTCTGCGCCGACGTCGCTGAGCAGCTCCAGCATCGTGTCGACGTCCAGGATCCGAGGCACGTTCCGCAGGACGACCGGCTCGGAGGTCAGCAGGCAGGCAGCGAGGATCGGGAGGACGCCGTTCTTGTTTCCGGCGGCGCGAATACGCCCGGAGAGCGGCCGCCCACCTTCGATCACGAACGCTTCGGCCGCGCGCCCGATCACGGCGGTCTGGGACATCGCGGTAGCCTACCCACGGCGATGGAACCGACTCGCGAACGCGCGTGGGAGACGTTGACGAAGTACACGCAGGCCGAGGCTTTGCGCCGTCACGCCCTCGCCGTCGAGGCGTCGACCGCGTGGTACGCGCGTCATTTTGGCGAGGACGAGGAGCGCTGGCGCGTCGTGGCGCTGCTGCACGACTTCGACTACGAGATGCATCCCACGCTCGACCAGCACCCGCAGGACGGGGCGCCGATCCTGCGCGAGGAGGGATATCCGGAAGACGTCATCGAGGCGGTGCTGTCGCACGCCGAGCATCTGGAGATGCCGCGCGACACACTCTTGAAGAAGACGCTCTTCGCCTGCGACGAGCTGTCGGGATTCGTGCACGCGTGCGGGCTCGTCCGCCCCACGGGGATCGACGGGCTCGAGCCGAAGTCCGTCAGGAAGAAGCTGAAGCAACCGTCGTTCGCGGCCGGCGTTCACCGCGACGAGGTCTACGCGGGTGCCGAGCTGCTCGGGGTCGACCTCGATGACCACATCAGGAACGTCGTCGCGGCTCTGCAGCCGATCGCGCCGGAGCTCGGCCTGCGGACGGCGGAGACGGCTCAGGCATGACACCGCGGTTGGAGGCATTCGGCATCGTCGTGAGCGACATGAATCGGTCGGTCGGGTTCTACCGCCGGCTCGGGCTCGACTTTCCCAAAGGGGCGGAGAACGAAGGCCACGTCGAGGCGCAGCTGCCGGGCGGCCTTCGGTACATGCTCGACACGGAGGACGTCATTCGCTCGTTCGACCCGGAGTGGAAGCGGGGCGAGAGTCATGGCGGCGCGTTCCGCTGCGAGACGCCCGAAGAGGTCGACCGGGTGTACGCCGCGCTGCTCGACGCGGGTGCGACGACGCTCAAGGAGCCGTGGGATGCCTTCTGGGGGCAGCGCTACGCGCAGCTGAGGGATCCGGACGGCACGGTCATCGATCTGTTCGCGCCGCTGCCGGAGCAGCAATGAGCCCGGCTGCAAGACGCGCGATGTCGTCCTCGCTCGTCCAGTAGCCGCAGGATGCTCGCAGCCACCCCGTGCCGGGCAAGTCGCGGATGATCACGCCGCGCTCGTAGAGGCTCGCGGCAACCGCGACCGGGTCGCCTGGTGACACGAACGAGACGAGCGTTCCCTGATTCGGCTCGCCGATGACCTCCGTCTGCTCGGCCAGCGCATCGCGGCATGCCTGCGTCATCTCGGCCGCCCGCTCGAATCTCCAGTCGGGCGCGCCATCGAGCGCCGCCTCGAGGCCCGCGAGGGCCGGCGTCGCGAGCCAGCCCGAGTCGAAGCGCGCGGCGCCCGCGCGTGCGACGAAGTTCCCGACGTCATCGATCGACTCCTGGGCGAAGTAGGACGGGATGCCGATCCTCAGCTGCTCGGGCTCGCGAACGTGGAGCGCTCCGAGCGGCTCCGGGCCGCAGAGCCACTTCTGGCACGAGACGGTGTAGAAGTCGAGCCCGCCGACGTCGACGGGAATGGCCCCGACCGACTGGGCGCCGTCGACGAGGACCGGTAGACCCGTCTTCTGTTTGAGCTCGTGCACAGGCATCACCTGCCCGGTGGTCCATAGGACATTTGAGAGCGCGATCAGCCGCGTGCGCGGCGTGATGCAGGAAAGGATCGTTTCGAGCGCCTCGGCCGTCGGCCGCCCGGCGACGCGGGCGACCCGCACGCGCGCGCCCGACACATGCAGCGGGAGGAGCAGCCCGGGATGCTCCGAGTCGGTCGTGACGACCTCGTCGTCGGCGCCGAGCCGGAGCCCGGCAAGAACGATGTTGCAGCCGTCTGTCGTCGACGAGGTCAGGGCGAGCTGGTCCGTGCTGCTCGAGATGAGTGCCGCGACCCTGCCGCGGACGTTTGCGCGCAGATCGAGGACGCTTTCGAACCATGCCTTGCCGCCGCGGCCGTGGCGCTGGTCGAAGCGGGCACGCTCGTCCATCGCAGCGACTGTCGCGCGGGAGAGCGGCCCGAGTGTCCCCGCGTTGAAGTACGCGAAGCGCTCGAGCACGGGAAACTGCGCTCGCGCCTCGTCGAACGTCATCGCACCTCCCGGTCGACGGGAGCATGGTCCGAGAGGACCCGGCCGTCCTTCACACGGCGCTCGCGCGGCCAACGAACCGGGTCGCCGGCTTCGAGCCCGCGGACGAGGACATGGTCGATCCCGACTTCGGTCGCGCCGGTGAAGCCCCACTCGCTCTCGAGGAGCGCGGGCAGCGTCGTCGAGTTCTTCAACGTGAGGTTGAAGTCGCCCGCGAGCACGACAGGTTCTTCCGGTCGAGCCATCCCGTCGACGAACACCGCAGCACGGAGCAGCTCGGCGTCCGGTATGCGCTTGTCGATGGAGCCGGTGACGTGCACGTTCGCGATCACGAGCGTCTCGATTCCCCGCGCCACGCGCAGGGCCTGGCAGATGCGGCGTTCCTTGCCCCATGCCAGCCTAGGAACGATGCCGAGCCGAAGTCGGCGGGCCTGCGCGCGCCGAAAGGCGTAGGGATTCAGCGCGACGTGGCGATGCTCCGCGACGCGGACCTGCGGGCTCAGCAGGATCGCGTTCGCTTGCCCTGTAAAGGCCGAGCGGAGGAGCGCGTGGTTCAGGTCCGTCAAGACGCGTCCGAGCTCGGGCGTGGACGGGAGTGGTCCCAGACGCGGCCGCTGCGCGACATCGCCGACGACTGTCATCCGGCTCCAGCCTGCGAGCTCGTCGAGCGCCCAGACGGGAAGCTCCTGCAGGCAAACGACGTCGGGGTCATCGTCGACCGCAAGGGACACCGACTCCCGAAGGAACGCCGTTCGCTCGGGAGGGTCAGCATTGCCGTGAAAGACGTTCCAGGTGCGGACAAGCAGGCGCTCTACTGTAATGCCGATGTACGTGGTGCTTGCGGACCCGCCTGCGTTTACCCCGGCTTACGATCATGAGCTGGCCGCAGCGCTCGCGCGCGCGGGCGTCGGCGTCGAGCTCGTGACGTCGCGGTTTCGGTTCGGTGAGGTGGAGCCTCCTGACGGCTACCACCGCAGTGAGCCTTTCTACCCGCTCTCGTCGCGAGTGTTCAAACGGTCCCGGTTGCGGCTTCCCTTGAAGGTCGTCGAGCACGTTCCTGGAACTGCCGCCCTTCTGCGGCGCAAGCCGGACGTCCTCCACGTCCAGTGGCTTGCGGCTCCGGAGCTCGATCGGGTCCTGTTGCGGCCACGGTCCCCGTCGGTCTTCACGGCGCACGATCTCCTCCCACGGCGCACGGCGGCGAAGGTCGACCTCTGGCGAGGGCTGCTCGGCCGTTTCGACCGAGTCGTGGTCCACAGCGAGCGCGGACGCGGTGCGCTGGCCGACCTGGGCGTGGAGGCACGCGTCATCCCGCATCCGGTGTTCGCGAGCGAGCCCACCCGGGCGGACGACGGCCGGACCTTGCTCTGCCTCGGGACGATCCGTCCGTACAAGGGCCTCGGCGACGCGATCGCCGCGGCGCGCAGGATCGAGGGTGCGCGGCTGCTCGTTGCCGGCGCCCCGCTGGAACGATTGGACGGCTACCGGACCGCAGCCGGCGACGTTGCCGAGTGGCGCCTCGGGTACCTCCCGCGCGCCGAGATCGAGCGCGCCCTCGGCCAAGCGACGGTCGCGCTCTTCCCGTACAAGCCGGAGCTCGACCAGAGCGGCGCATTGCTGCAAGCGCTCGGCGCAGGAGTGCCGGCCGTCGCCTACGACGTGGGCGGGATCGCCGAACCGGTCGAGCGCTTCGGGGCGGGTCGGGTGGTTCCGGCCGGCGACGTCGAGGCGCTGGCAGACGCAGCGCGCGAGCTGCTCGACGATCCGGACGAGCTCGCGGCCGCGCGCGCGGGCGCGGTGCGGGCGCGAGAGACCCTGACGTGGGATGCGTCGGCCGCCGCGCACCTTGAGCTCTACCGAGAGCTCACATGAGGCGCCGTCGGTTCGCGGACGTCATCGGTCGGCAGCTCGATCTATTCGAACGCGAGCACCGCGGCTTGATCGACGACTGCGCCGCCGCCGAGCGGGCGTACAACGAAGCACCGCGCGACGAGGCGGAGGAACGCTACGGCGACTATCTCGACCTCGTCGAGACCGGAACAGAGGTGCTGGCGGACCTCCGCGACCGTTTCGCTTCGACCCTCGACGATGCGACTGCCGCAGAGTACGAGGAGGCATTCAACCGTTCCGTCGCGAAACGGTTTCGGCGTTTCGCACTCGAGATCGAGGACCGCTGATGGCAAGGATCGAGGACTACGGGCTCATAAGCGACCTGCAGACGGCCGCTCTCGTCGGCCGCGACGGCTCGATCGACTGGGCCTGCTTCCCGCGGTTCGACTCGGGCGCGACGTTTGCCGCCCTGCTCGGAAGCGACGACAACGGCCGCTGGATCGTCTCGCCTCGCGGCGACTTCTGGGAGCGCGGACGCCGGTACCGGCCCAACACGCTCATCCTCGAGACCGAGTGGGAAAGCGATTCTGGCATCGTCCGGGTCATCGACTTCATGCCGCCTCGCGGAGAGGCGCCCGACATCGTCCGCATCGTCGAGGGTGTCGAGGGAGAGGTGGAAATGAGCTCCGAGCTCGTGATCCGCTTCGACTACGGTCTGACGGTTCCGTGGGTGCGGCGGATCGACGGCGGCCGCATCGCGGTTGCCGGGCCGGACGGGCTCTGCTTCCGGACGCCTGCCGAAAACCGCGGCGAGAACATGCGCACGATCGGCGAGTTCACGGTTCGCGCCGGCGAGCGCATCCCGTTCGTGCTGACCTGGTACCCGTCGAACCAGCGGCCGCCGGAGCCGATCGATCCCGAGGTCGCATTGCAGGAGACCATCGACTACTGGACCGAGTGGACCGGACGCTGCGGCTACGAGGGGAGGTGGAAGTCGGCGGTCCTTCAGTCGCTGATCGTCCTCAAGGCGCTGACGTATGCGCCGACCGGCGGAATCGTCGCTGCGGCGACAACAAGCCTCCCCGAGAAGATCGGCGGCGAGCGGAACTGGGACTACCGCTACTGCTGGCTCCGCGACGCGACACTGACACTGCTCGCTTTCCTCAATGCGGGCTACCGCGAGGAGGCGCACGCCTGGCGCATCTGGCTCTTGCGCGCGGCAGCCGGCGACCCGTCGGCGCTCCAGATCATGTACGGGGTCGCGGGAGAGCGTCGTCTCACCGAGATCGAGCTCGACTGGCTGCCGGGGTACGAAACCTCGAAGCCTGTTCGGATCGGCAACGCGGCCACCGAGCAGTTCCAGCTCGACGTGTACGGAGAGGTATTGGACGCGCTGCACCAGGGCCGGGAGCACGACCTCGAGATGTCGAAGGAGGCGTGGTCGCTTCAGCGCCGCCTCCTCCTCTATCTCGAGCACGCGTGGAAGGAGCCCGACGAGGGCATCTGGGAAGTTCGCGGGCCGCGCCAGCACTTCACGCATTCGAAGGTCATGGCATGGGTCGCGTTCGACCGCGGCGTGCAGGCCGTCGAGCGGCACGGTCGGCCGGGCCCGGTGGAACGCTGGCGTGAGATCCGTAGCAGGATTCACCGTGAGATCACGGAGCAAGGATTCGACGTCGAGCGCAACTCCTTCACGCAGGCGTACGGGTCGAAGCGGCTCGACGCGAGCCTGCTGATCATCCCGCTCGTCGGCTTCCTTCCCGCAGACGATCCGCGGATGATCGGGACCGTGGCGGCAATCGAACGCGACCTCGTGCGTGACGGGTTCGTCTATCGGTACGCGCACGACGACGAGTCCCGGTCCCTCGACGGACTGCCGCCCGGCGAAGGCGCCTTCCTTCCGTGCACGTTCTGGCTTGCGGACAACCTCGCTCTGCAGGGTCGTCTCGACGAGGCAGTAGAGCTGTACGAGCGGCTCCTCGCGCTCCGCAGCGACCTCGGCTTGATCGCAGAGGAATGGGACCCGGACTCGCGCCGCCAGCTGGGAAACTTCCCGCAGGCGTTCACGCACGTGGCGCTCGTCAATACGGCGTTCAACCTCGACCGGAACGAGCAGCGCTCGGCGCTCGACCAGCGGAGCCCGCACGAGGAGCCGACGGAGGCTTACTAACGATGTCCGAAGTGGTGGGCGCTGGGGAGGGATGCCCGGACACCCGGCTCTCTCGAGACCTCTCGCGCAAGCGGGCCGAGCGTTGCCAGCGAATGGACGAGCACATTCTGGTTTCGCTCGATCCGCTCGAACCGGCCGTGCGCGAGGATCAGCGGCTCGCCGCGGACGATTGCGCGGTGGCGGTCGTAAACGGACGGCGGGACGATCAAGTTGACTGGGCCGAACTCGTCTTCGATCAGCATGAAGACGACACCGTTCGCGGTTGCTGGACGCTGCCGCGCTACGGCCATTCCTGCGACGGCGACTTGCGCACGATCAGGCGCTGACTCGAGCTCGCGTGACGAGAGGACGCCGTCTGGAAGATGCTCGCGGAGAAGCTGCAGTGGATGGGTGCCCACTGAAAGGCTCGTTGTCCGGTAGTCGGCGAGCATGCGCTCCCAGACAGTCGGCTCCGGGAGCTCCGGCGTAACGGCGGTTGGATCGAGCGGCAACGCGAGCTGCTTCTCCTCCCCGCCCGATCCCGGCACGCTCTGCGACCGAGGGACGAGACCGAGCTGCCACAACAGCTCGCGTCGCGGCCGCTCGAAACAGTCGCAGGCGCCGGAGACGATCAGCGTCTCGAGCCCGTGGTCGGAGAGCTGCGTCCGCTGCGCCAGGTCACCGATGCTCGTGAACGGCCGGTGTCCGCGTTCCGCGACGACCGCCTTCGCCTCCTCCTCGCCGATCCCGTTGACGTAGTCGATGCCGATTCGAACGGCCTCGTTCTGGACGGTGCACTTCGCTGCGCTCGTGTTCACGTCCGGCGGAAGCGTCACGACTCCTCGTCGCTGGCCGTCTCGAACGAGCGTCGCCGGCGGATAGAAGCCCATCGGCTGTTCGTTCAGCAACGCGCAGAGGAACTCCGCGGGATAGTGGTGGCGAAGCCACGCCGACTGGTACGCGAGCAGCCCGAACGCCGCGGCGTGCGATTTCGGAAAGCCGAAGCCGGAGAAGCCGACGAGCTTGTCGTACACGAGGTCGGCCGTTTCCTGGTCGACGCCGTTCCGCAGCGCGCCCTCGACGAACCGGCCGCGATACGCCTCGAGCGCCTCATGCGAGCGCTTGCGGCTCATCGCGCGGCGCAACCCTTCCGCCTCCCCCACGCTGAAGCCCGCAAGTGCGATCGCGACCTCGAGCACCTGATCCTGGAAGACGACGACGCCGAGCGTCGACCGCAGGCAGTCGGCGAGCAGCGGATGGTCGACCGGCGGGACGAAGGACGGATCCTCGCGCAGCCGTTGCCGATGATCGATGTACGGGTGGACGGCCTTCCCCTGGATCGGACCCGGACGGACGAGCGCCACCTGAACGGTGAGATCGTCGAGATTCTCCGGACGGGTGCGGAGGAGGCTCTGCATCTGCGCCCGGCTCTCGATCTGAAAGTCGCCGATCGTGTCCGCCTGCTGGATGTCGTCGAAAACGGCTTCGTCGTCGAGCGGGATTCGAGAGAGATCGATCGGCGTGCCCTGCAGCTTGGCGATCTGGTCGACGCAGTCCTCGACCGCAGACAGCATCCCGAGCCCGAGCAGGTCGATCTTGAGGAAGCCGGCGTCTGCGCACGAGTCCTTGTCCCATTGACACATCTGCCGGCCGGCCATCGCCGCCGGCTGGACGGGCACGAGCTCGACGAGCGGCCGCGACGAGATGACCATGCCGCCGGGGTGCTGGGAGATGTGCCGCGGCAGGCCGGCGATCTCGTGGCAAAGCTCGGCAAACGCGCGCCAGCGCGGCGACACGAGCTTGCGGTCAGCGTCAGGTAGCAGCTGTAGCTCTTCCGCGACGCGTTTCGCGTTCCAGCCCTCCGAGACGCGCGCAATCCGCTCCAGCTCCGCGTAGGGAAGGCCGAGCGCCTTGCCGACGTCGCGAATCGCACCGCGCGAGCGGTACGTCGCGAACGACGCGACGAGCGACGCGTGCTCGCGGCCGTATCGTTCCGTGACCGCAACGATGAGCTTCTCCCGGATGTCGCGAGGAAAATCGAGGTCGATGTCGGGAACCGCGTCGAGCTCTCGGTTCAGAAAGCGGCCGAGGGAGAGCTCGGCGCCGACGGGATCGACGTGCGAAAGGCCCGTCAGGTAGCAGACGAGCGACCCCACCGACGAGCCGCGCCCGCGGCCGGGTGGCAGTGCGTGGCGCGATGAATCGCGCCCACGCACCTCGATCGCACACTCGCGTGCGAGCTCGAGCACGTCCCAGTGGAGCAGGAAGAAGCCGGCGAGCCCGAGCTCGTCGATGAGCGCGAGCTCCTGTTCGAGCCGCACGCGCGCCTCACGCCGCAGCTTGTGGCCTTGTGGATACCGCTCCTCGAACGTGCGGTTGCAGACCTGGGCGAGCTGGACGATCGCGGGCTCCGGGCTATCGGAGAAGTCCGGGTAGCGGTAGCCGAGCTCCTTCGTTAGGTCGAACTGCAGACGCTCGGCCAGCTCGACAGTGCGCACGAGTGCAAGGCGGTCATCGGGAAACCGCTCGACCATCTCCGTCGGTGAGAGGAGGACGCATTCGTGGTTGCCGCGGCGCTCCGCCTCGCAGCCGTCCAGCGAGCTGCGGTTGCGAACGGCGACGAGCACGTCCTGGAGCGGCGCGCGGCGGGGATGGTGCGCGTGGACGTCACCGGTGACGATCGTTGCGACGCCGAGAGACTCTGCGAGGTCACGGAGGAGTGCGTTCCGCCGCGCATCACCACGCTCGTACGGGCGTTGGAGCTCGATGTAGAAGCGGTCGCGCCCGAAGGCGCGGGCAAGCCTTGCCGCGGCGTTGGGGTTGCGGACCGCGACGCCGTGACGCGCGCAGCCGGAGAGGCAGACGAGCCCTTCGCTCAGCTCCTCCAGGAGGTGCTGGTCGAGGGCGGGATCGGCGGGCGGCTGGCTCTCCTTTCCGGGCGGCCTGGTATGCACATGCGCGGCAGTGATCAGCCGACAGAGGTTCGCGTACCCCTGCGGCGTCTCGACGAGCAACGTGACATGCGAGCCGTCGGCGAGCGTCAGCTCGGCGCCCGTAATCGCCCGGACGCCGAAGTGCTTGGCCGCGTGTGCGAACTCGAGCGAGCCATAGACGCCGTCGTGGTCTGTAAGCGCGAGCACTGGGTAGCCGAGCTCGGCGGCGCGCACCGCAAGCTCTTCGGGATGCGACGCGCCGTCGAGGAACGAGTACGCGGAGTGCGCATGCAGCTCCACGTACGGCACGTTCCGCTGACGTTCGCGCTGCGCCCGCGCGGCAGGAGCACGACCGGAGCGGCTGCCTGCGAGCGGAAACCGGTCGGGCCGCTCCTTCTTCCGAGTGCGATGCGGAAACTCAGGCTGTAACTCGATCGTCATACTCGCCGGAGATGGCAGGGGTCGTGCTCAGAGCCGGCGAGGGCGAGCAGCTCTTCGGCGGCAGGATCGTGCTCAAGGCGGACTTCGAGCAGCTGACCATCACGGAGTCGCTGTTCCCCGACGCCCGCCCCGGAGCCGGGCCGCACTTCCACCGGCAGCACGCCGACTCGTTCTACGTCCTCGAAGGCGGGTTCACGGTGCTCGTCCACGACGAGGAGCATCCGCTGACGCCGAACGGATGCGCATGTGCTCCGCCGGAAGTCGTCCACGGTTTCAGGAGCACGTCGCGCACTCGGTTCCTCAACTTCCACACGCCCGACGGCGGCTTCGCGGACCACCTGCGGGCGCAGAGCCGTCGCGAAGAGGGCGGCTTCGACAGCTTCGATGCCGAGCCCGGCAGCGGCGCCGCGCCGACAGAAGCCGTCGTGCTCGGGCCGGCACAGGGTGAGCGCCTCGCGGGTGATACGCGAGTTGCGACGATCAAGATCGGACGCGACGAGCTCGCCCTGATCGAGTTCGAGCTCCAGCCGGGGTTCGAAGGGCCCGATCCCCACACCCACGACGATCAGATCGACTCGTTCTACGTCCTCGAAGGCGAGCCCGAATTCGTCATGGCAGAGGAAACGCTCCGTCTCGGCGCAGGTTCTTTCGTCGCTGCGCCGATCGGCGTCCTGCACACGTTCGGGAATCCCGGCAGTGAGCCCGCACGGGTGCTCAACATCCACGCACCGAGTCGCGGTTTCCACGACTGGCTTCGCACCGTCGACTGATCGGTCGCTAGGCACCGCGCTGTGTGAACCAGCAGCTGCGCTCCTCGTCGCGAAAGACAACGGCGTTCTCCCCTGACTGCAGCACGACCTCGAAGTAGCGTCGGGATACCGGCTCTTCGGTCCACCACCGGTCCATCACGCGCCACTCCTCGCGCACGAGCTCGACCGGCAATCGGTTGACGCACACCGGCGTGCCGTCGACGCGAGCCTCGACGACGGCGGGACGCGGTGCATTCAGTCGTCCCGCGGAACGAACAGCGCGCGCGTCTCCGGAATGCGCGACCACGGCGCGACCTCCACGACCTGATTGACCGAGCCGGAGCCGGTGCTCGCACGCACCTGGCGCAGGCCCTCTCGCAAGCGAACGTCCAACGCTTCGCCTTCAGCAGGCACTAGCTCAAGCTGCTCGCCGTCGTGCTCTGTCAGCTCGACCAGCTCGAGCCGTAGCTCGAGGACCGGCGCGGGGAGCTCTGCCAGCTTCGGCGCCAGCGCCGACTTGAGACGATCGAGCTCCGTCGTCGCGTCGCGGAGAGTCACGGATCTTCGCCACGACCCGCCGCCGACCACTCGAGCCGACAACGCCAGCTTGCGGACGAAACGGCCGGCGCGTTCCGGACGCCCCATCAGCGTCTCGAGTAGTGCGCCGAACGCACGTCGCAACGTCAGCTCGTTCCCGACCGCCTCGGGAAACTCCAGCGCTTCGACGATCTCCGCCGGCGGACGGCGCCCGCGGATTCGTCTCGTCTTGCCGCCTCTCGCCAGGCCCCAGGCGCGCCGGCCGTCCGGCCCCAATCGTTCGGCGACGGCGCCACCCGGGAGCCCAGCAAGCTGTCCGACTCTCTTCACGCCGAGCTCGTGCAGCTCCGCGCGTCGTCGCGGGTCCATCGGCACTAGCTCGAGCGGAAGCGGTGCGAGGAAATCGGCCAGCCGGTCGTCGGAGACGACCAAGATCTGCCCGGGGCGCGCGACGTTCGCCGCCGCCAGAGCGGCGAACCGGCGCTGCGCGGCGCCCGCGCGTGGATCCCAGGCAGTCCCCACGGCGGCGAGCGCGCGCTTGAGCGCAGGCTCGAGCCCGCCGTACAACCTCTCCACTCCACGCGTCTCGAAGTAGACGCACCCGATGCCCGCTGGGTCGACGGCGAAGCCCGAGTCTTCGAGCGCGCGGAGGATCTCTTCCCACGCCTGCTCGGCTGCAGCCGGGTCCTGCTCGACCAGAACCAGCTCGGGACACGTCGCGAGCGCTTCGCCGAGTCGCATGGCCGGACGGACGCCGAGTCGCTCCGCCTCCGCCGTCACGGGCCCGAGCAGCGGCTCCGTCCCGGCCGCGGGGGAAAGCGCCGCCGGCCTCAGCGTCAGCCCCGGCTCCTTCCGCAGCGCAGCCCGCAGCTCGAACCCGGGAATGAGGACGCACGCGATCATGGGAACGTATGTTCTACACGAACACTTGTTCGTAGTCAAGGGATCTTCGGAGACATGCCGAATCCGGTCTATCCATGCGCGTCAGGGCGATCTCGGCTCTGCCCGTCGTTCTCGCCGCGGCGGTGTTCATCTCACCAGCCGCCGGCGGTAACGCGGGCACCGCTGCCCTGCAGGTCGGCCTGCAGGCGCGTGGGCTCTACAAGGGCCCGATCGACGGGATCAACGGGCCGGGAACCGCCAAGGCTGTCCGACGGCTGCAAAAACGCGCGCGCATCCCGGTGGACGGCGTCGTTGGCCGGCAGACGCGCCGGGCGCTCGGCCACTTCGGGCGGTATCCGCTCGGCAGCCGGCCGCTGAAGCGCGGCAACACCGGCTGGGATGTCGCCTCACTCCAGTTCAGGCTCGCCGAGCACGGTTTCCCGTCAGGGCAGCTCGACGGGGTCTTCGGTCCGCACGTCGAGGCGGCACTGCGCCGCTTCCAGGAGTGGACGACGCTGACGGCCGACGGTGTCGCCGGCCCAGCGACGCTCTATGCCCTCACCGCCCCGCTCCCCGCCATTCCACTACCGCTCGCCTGGCCGCTGACGGCACCCGTGCTCGGCGACCCCTTCGGCCCGCGCGGCCACAGCTGGCACGCGGGGATCGATCTCCCGGCGCCGCTCGGGACGCCCGTCTACTCTGCGCGTTCCGGTCTGGTCGTGTGGGCGGGTTGGCGCGACGGTTTTGGGCTCCTGGTCACGGTCGCGCACGGCCGCGGCGAGCGGACGATGTACGCACACCTATCCCATGTAGACGTGCGCGTGGGAGTCTGGGTCGCGCAGGGGGTCCGCCTCGGCCGCGTCGGCGCGACAGGCGATGCGACCGGCCCGCACCTCCACTTCGAGGTGCGGGTCCGCAACGCATCTGTGGATCCGCTCCGCGCGCTGGCCAATCTGTAGAACTCAGGAGAACGTGAGAAGCGCGGCGTCCATGTCGTCCGCTCCGGCGGTGCAGGCGCGCCGGGCGTCCGCTTGCAAAGCGCCGCACCCCCACTCGCGAAAGGTCCCGTTGGTGACGACCGCGAGCGTGCGTCCGAGCCATTCGTAGCACCCGTCCCGAACGCCCGCGCTCATGCGAGCGCAGCCGCGAATCAGCCGCAGCTGCTGCGACGGACTTCCCGCCAGTGCCTGGTCGGGAACGCCCCGCACGCACGCTGCGGCATCCTGGCCTCGAAGGCCTGCGCAGAGGCGCATCTGGTCGAACGGATTCGACGACACGGTCAGCGCCGCAGCGCTCACGCAGCCGAAGCGCTGCAGGCCACGCAGCCCGCGACAGTGCGCGACGAGCTCACGTGGCGTGCGGATCGGCGCGATGAGCGGCTTCTCGAGGAAGTAGCGGTACCAGCACGGTCTGATGTACGTGAAGCGTCCGTCGCAGACGACGCGCGGCGAGGAGCTCGCGCCGCGCACCGGCACCGTCCCGTCCGCGCCGCGGAACGAGATCCAGTAGTCGTGGAACGCACCCTGCGCGCAGTCCGGCGCATACACGGGCTTTAGGCGGCGACATGCGGCGACCGCCTCCCGCAGCTGCCCGTGGTAGGCGCGCATCAGCGCGTGACCGAGGCCGTGCACGCACGTGTACGCGCGGTATCTCGTCGGCAGCCGCGCGCACGCCTGCGCCGCAGTCGCGCCGCCGGAGCGGATGATCTGCGGCCCGAGGTACATGACGAGGCCCATCCCGAAGCCGGCCGAGCAGTTCGGGTTGTTAGAGCGCGGGACGTAGCGCTGAAGCGTCGCCAGCGTGACGTGATGCGCGCGGCCGTAATCTCGCCCGACTTCATGCATGAGAACGTGGCAGCTTGCCTCGATCGTCCCTCCCAGCTTCTCCACGCGGCGGTCGATCCTCGGCAACTCCGCAGCCGGGTTTCCAGACGCCTCGATGTCGAGCCGCAGCAACCGGACGTAGCAGTGGTACTGCGCCTCGGCGTTGTGGATCTGCGTGCACTGCCAGAGCCAGGGCTTGCCGCTCGCCGCCGAGGCATGCGTCGCCCCGACGAGAAGCAGGGCGAGGCCGGCGAGGGCGAGCAGGCGCGTCATCTCAGCATTATTTCTGCAGCGCCACCTACCGCTCCAAGGAGGTGCCGCACGACGTCCAGAACGCTCTCGCGGACGCAGAACGCGATGTCCTCCTCGAGCC
>JBKPMS010000162.1:0-17821 GCA_046732275.1 Actinomycetota bacterium
GCGCCGCGGAGATCCCGAGGGCGAGGACCGCGCGGGTGTCGCGCGGATCGATGATCCCGTCGTCCCAGAGGCGTGCCGTCGAGTAGTACGGGTTGCCTTCGCGTTCGTACTTCTGGCGGATCTCGTCGGGATCGGCGTCGCCGACCATCGTCAGGACGGTTGCCGCTTGCTCTCCTCCCATCACGGAGATGCGTGCGTTCGGCCACATCCAGAGCTGCCTCGGCCCGTAGGCGCGCCCGCACATCGCGTAGTTCCCGGCGCCGAAGGAGCCGCCGACGATCACCGTGAACTTCGGCACCTCGGCGTTCGCGACTGCCATCACGAGCTTCGCGCCGTCCCGCGCGATCCCGCCCGCCTCGTACTCCTGCCCGACCATGAAGCCGGTGATGTTCTGAAGGAAGACGAGGGGAATCCGACGCTTTGCCGCGAGCTCGATGAAATGCGCCCCCTTCTGCGACGACTCGGCGAAGAGGACGCCGTTGTTGGCCAGGATCGCAACCGGAAACCCCTCGATGTGCGCGAAGCCGGTGACGAGAGTCTCGCCGTACAACGCCTTGAACTCGTCGAAGCGGGAGCCGTCGACGATGCGCGCGATCAGCTCGCGCGCGTCGGCCTGCTGGCGGAAGTCCTCCGGGATCAGGCCGTAGAGCTCTCCAGGGTCGGAGGCGGGGTCGTCGGGCTCCGCCGTTTCCCACGGCAAATCCGGTTTCCGGCCGTGCAGGTTTCTCACGATCTGGCGAGCGAGCGCGAGCGCGTGCTCGTCCGAGGTCGCGTAGTGGTCGGCGACCCCGGAGCGGCGTGTGTGCACGTCCGCGCCGCCGAGCTCCTCCGCGCTCACGTCCTGCCCGGTTGCGGCCTTCACGAGCGGCGGCCCGCCGATGAAGATCGTGCCGGTGCCGCGGACGATCACGGTCTCGTCCGACATCGCCGGCACGTACGCGCCGCCGGCGGTACAGGAGCCCATGACCACGGCGATCTGTGGAATGCCCTTCGCCGACATCCGAGCCTGGTTGAAGAAGATCCGGCCGAAGTGGTCGCGGTCCGGAAAGACCTCGTCCTGAAGAGGGAGGAAAGCGCCGCCCGAGTCGACGAGGTAGAGGCACGGGAGTCGGTTCTGCTCGGCGACCTCCTGGGCGCGCAGGTGCTTCTTGACCGTCAGGGGGAAGTACGAGCCGCCCTTGACCGTGGCGTCGTTCGCGACGATCACGCACTCCCGTCCCTCGACGACGCCGATTCCGGTGACGATTCCGGCGGCGGGAGCCTGCCCGTCGTAGACGTCCCATGCAGCGAGAGCGTTGAGCTCGAGGAAGGCACCGGCGGGATCGACGAGTCGGTCGATTCGTTCGCGGGCGGTGAGCTTTCCCCGCGACCGGTGCCGCTCCGTGGCCCGCTCGCCGCCGCCGCGCGCCACGGCGGCCGTCCGGTCCCTCAGCTCCGCGACGAGCTCTTCCATCCGGCTGCGTCGGCGCCCGAACGCCTCGTCTTTCTCGACGGCTGATTCGAGGAGCGCCATCGAGAGCAGCCTACAATCGGCTCCGTGCCGGACGAAGCTCTCCTGCGGAGGTACACCGACCTCGTCGTACGGGTCGGGGCAAACATCGGCGAGGGTCAGGACGTGCTGGTCAACGCCTACGTCGAGCACGCGCCGTTCGCACGTGCGCTGACGCAAGCCGCGTACGAGGCGGGCGCGCGCCACGTCGCCGTGAACTACGCAGATCAGTACGTGAAGCGCGAGCTGATCACCCACGGGTCAGACGACGTGCTCGAGTGGACGCCGCCCTGGCAGCTCGAGCACCTGGAGTATCTCGGCCGCGTGGGGGGCGCAGACATCTCGATCACCGGCGACCCGAATCCGGACGTGTTCTCTGATCTCGACGGGGCGCGGGTCGGCAAGGCGCGTCCGAAGGAGCTCGCGCGCCGCTCGCTCGAGATCATCTTTCAGGACCGGTTGGTCAACTGGACGATCGCCGCGTATCCGACTCCCCGCTGGGCAGAGAAGGTCTTCGGCGAGCCTGACGTCGAACGGCTGTGGGAGGACGTCGCCAAGGCCGTGCGGCTCGACGAGCCGGACCCCGTCGCCGCCTGGAAAGCGCACGTCGAGCAGCTCGTCGCCCGCGCCGCGCTTCTCAACGAGCGGAACTTCGACACGGTGCGCTTCCAAGGCCCGGGCACGGATCTCAGGGTCGGCTTGATTCCTGCGTATCGCTGGGGCGCTGCTCAGGTCGAGACTGCGGCCGGTCGCGCGTATGTCCCGAACATGCCGACCGAGGAGGTCTTTACCGCCCCGGATCCGCGGCGCACCGAAGGGACCGTGCGAGCGACACGTCCCGTCGGCCTCGCGGGCGGCGTGATCGTCGAAGGGCTCGAGCTGCGGTTCGAGGAAGGGCGGGTCGTGGATGCGAACGCGGACAAGGGGGCCGAGGTCGTTCGCTCGCAGCTCGAAACCGACGAGGGTGCCCGCCGTCTCGGAGAAGTGGCGCTCGTCGACGGCTCGTCACGTGTCGGGCGCCTCGGCGTCACTTTCTTCGACACGCTCTTCGACGAGAACGCGACGTGCCACATCGCGTACGGCGCCGGCTTGTTGTTCACGCGTGATCCCGAAGTCGAGCTGCCCGAGGGCGCCGAGAACGTGTCGAGCGTCCACACAGACTTCATGATCGGCGGCCCCGGCGTCGCCGTGGACGGCATCGAGCGCGGAGGTGCAGCGGTTCCGATCATCCGCGACGACGAGTGGGTCCTGACCTAGCGCCGGCGGCCGACGTCCCGCGACACTTTCGACCCGAAATCGGCGCAGGCACGCGCGCCGGGCGTCGCTAGCCTCGATCGCAGAGGGAGGCGGGTGGTTCACCCCCACCCTGGGCGGGGACGTGCGTGCCGTTCGTGCGGGTGTAACAGAGCCACGTCGCACCGGACGTGAGCCGCCGAACCTCCGAGTAGTCTCGGCAGCGTGATCGTTGCGCACCTCGACCTCGATGCGTTCTTCGCCGCGGTCGAGGAGCTCGAAGACCCGTCACTGAGGTCGAGGCCGCTCGTAGTCGGCGGCGACCCGCACGGCCGCGGTGTCGTCGCAACGGCCAATTACGAGGCGCGGAAGTTCGGCATCCAGTCTGCGATGAGCAGCGCCGAAGCCCTGCGCCGGTGTCCGCACGCCGTCTTCCTCCGCCCGCGCCACTCGGTCTACCGCGAGTACTCGCAGGCGGTGTGGACGACGGTGCGCGGCGTCGTGCCGACAGTGGAGCGGACCGGCCTCGACGAGGGCTACCTGGACATCGGCGAGGTCGCCTCCGACTTCCTCCGTGCGCGCAAGGTGGCGGAGGCGGTGCAAACCGCCGTACGCGCGTCGTCGAGCCTTACCTGCTCGCTCGGTGTCGCAACATCGAAGGTGGTCGCCAAGATCGCGAGTGACCTGCGGAAGCCCGGCGGGCTCACGGTCGTTCCGCCCGGAACGGAGGCTGGCTTCCTCGGCCCGTTCAGCGTGCGCCGGCTACCCGGAGTCGGCCCGAAGGCAGAGGCACGACTCGTCCCGGCCGGCGTCGACACGATCGGCGCTCTCGCGCGGCTCGATGACGCCGAGCTTCGCAATCTGCTGCCCGGCAGTGTCGGGCGGATGCTTCGCGATCGCGCGCGCGGGGTCGACCCGCGCAAGCTCGAGCTTCTATCGGAACGGATCTCGATCAGCGTCGAGAACACGTTCGAACGTGATCTGACGGACCGCGCGCAACTCCACGCCGAGTTGCGCCGGATGGCCGACCAGGTCGCGGCTCACCTCCGGACGAGCGGTCGAACGGCGCGCACCGTGTCGACGAAGCTTCGCTACACCGACTTCTCCATTCGGAGCCGCTCGACGTCGCTGCGCGTCGGGATCGACGACGGCGAGCAGATCGGCGAGCTCGCGTGCGCGCTGCTCGATCGCGCGCTCGAAGATCGCCCCGGCGCGCTCCGGCTCGTCGGCGTCGGTGTGTCCGGCCTCGCGAGCTACCGCCAGCTCGCCCTCGTCTGAGCACGAGCCCAGGCCTCGCTCGCGAGCAACGGCATGATGGCTGCGCCCGCGAGCACGATCGAGGCGATCACGCGCTCCTTCGTCGAGTCGAGATACGAGCTGTACTCGAAGTGCGAGATCACGTAGATCCAGCTCAAGCCGACCCACGAGACGAGCGTCAGCACGATCACGTACAGCGGGAGCGCACGGAGCCCGAGCGCAAGCGCCGCGATGACGACGACCGCGAGCAGCGGGAGCAGCAGGCCCCACTTCCCGGGGTCGAACATCTCGCCCCCGAGGGTGCGAAAAGCGATTCGCGCGACTCCCAGCCGGCCGCGGACGTGATCGACGTCGAAGCTGTCCGCGAGGCTGTAGTTGATGCTGTGGATGTCGTGGATCCGGACGTAGATCTTCCACGGAAGAAGAACTGCAACGTCGGCGGCCGCCGCAATCGCGAGCTGCCGCCAGCGGGCCGGCGCCGCGACCAGGAGCCCGAGGAACGCGGCGAGCACGAACAACGATCCCTCGTTCTTCGTCAGCAGCGCGCCTGCGAAGCAGAGCGCTGCGACCGCCAGCGCCCACCGCTCGTTCGCCGAAACCCAACGCGCCGCCGCCGCAGCGCCGACGGCGAAGACCAGGGCAAGCGGGAGATCGGCATACGCCGTGAGAAGCTGGTCGAAGACCGCCGGCGCCAGCGCGACCGCGAGTAGCGTCGGCCACAGCAGGACCGGTGGGACGCGATCACGGAGCAACGCGGCGAGAGCGGCGAGCGTCGCCGCCAGGAAGAACAGGAACTGCTGGTGCAGGACCCGTGTGTCGAAAGCGCCCATAGCGTGAAAGTCGAGCGCCTCCACGGACGGGAGCCACAGGGGATAGTCGAGATTCGCGAACCGGTACGCGCTGCCGGCGAACACCGCTGGGTCGGCCCAGCCGAACGCGTACAGCGCGTGCCCCTTCAGCGCCCAGATGGCCCACGCGTCGTAGCGGTTGAGCGGCGCGACGGCAAACGCGCGACTGTATTCGACGAGAATCGCGACGAGAACCGCCGCGCCGGCCAGCGACAGCCACGTGGGCCTTGCAGCGGCTGGGCGATCGGTGCCGCGCAAACGCCAGGTGCCTGCGGCCGCCGCGATGAAGGTCAGCGTCGCGAGCCCAACCCAGCCGAAGGACACGTGCACGAGCGCGAGGTTCGCGGCCACGATGCCGGTCGCGACGAGACCGCACAGCCAGGCAAGCCCCGACCGCGTCCAGAGCTCGGCCCAGGAACGCGCGGCCCCGAGCAGCGGCAGCAATCCGAGCCCCGTCACGAGCACGAGCGCGTTCGCCCCGAGGAGAGCCGTGACTCTCAACGGAAGCGATAGCGGAAGACGTGCATCGCAGCCGGAACCTGAATAGCAGGGAGGAAATAGAACGCCGCGTACGCGCGCACGACCTCGCCGCGCGTGATGAACGGCCCACGCGGGCCGGGAGGGACGTCGACCGCATACCGCGCACGCGGCCGCAGCGTCCGGCGGAAGAGGTCGAACGGCCGTGGATCGAGACGGAGTCGGTCCCCCGCCGCGTGGGCGCGTTCGGTAGGGCTGAGCTTCGCATCCCGTGCGATTCCGTCCTCCACGCGCGGCAGCACGTCGACCGCGCCGACGATCGCCGAGGCGACAAGGGCCGCGACGACGATCGTTGCGGCGACGATCTTCAGTCGAACAGGCGGACGCCGAGCAGGACCCGGATCGCCTTGAACCCGTCCCGCCACGTGATCTTCTTCCCCTCGTCGTAGGTTCGGCCGTAATAGGCGATCGGCAGCTCGTACACCCGCAGCTTGAGCTTGCAGACCTTCGCCGTCAGCTCGGGCTCGATGCCGAAGTCGTTCTGTCGCAGCTCGAGCGAGCGCAGGACGTCCATGCGGAACGCCTTGTAGCCCGTCTCCATGTCCGAGATCGTCGTGTTGTAGAGCACGTTGGTGAGGAGTGAAAGGAAGCGATTGCCGACGAGGTGCCAGAACAGATACGCGCGCTGCGGCTTGCCACCGGACAGCCGGGAGCCGAAGACGACATCGGCGACACCGCGCTCGATCGGCTCGATGAGCGCGGGCACGTCCGCCGGGTCGTACTCGAGGTCGGCGTCCTGGACCACGGCGATGTCGCCGTTCGCATGCGGAATCGCCGCCCGGATGGCCGCGCCCTTGCCGAGGTTCGTCTGGCGGACGAGCACGACGTTCTCGCGGCCGTCGCGCCAGCGCTCGGCGAGCTCGCCGGTGCCGTCGGTGGAGCCGTCGTCCACGACGACGATCTGCTTCTCGAGATCGAGTGCAGCGACCCGTTCGAGCACGTCCACGATCGTCGCCGCCTCGTTGTAGGCGGGCACGAGAAAGGAGACGCGCACGCGCGGGAGCGTACTCGGCGCGGCCGACACGGCAGACGCAAGCGGCGAGACGGGAAGGCCCCTCTGACCGACCTCTCCGCCTCGCCTCGGACTAGATGCTTCCGATGCCGCGGTCTTGCGCTGCGCTCACCCTGACGGAGCACCGCGCACTTTCGAGCAGTCCGTGTCGCGCCGGCGAGCTTCGGCGATCGCCTCCTTGAAGGCCTCGTAGGACGGCTTCCGAGTGCCGTCCCGCCAGAGCAATCCCGACTGCCAGCCGCCCAGCCGGTCCTCGTCGAGCAACCCGAAGTTGAGAAAGCCCGAAACCGCCGGCTGGCAGTAGGCGAGCCGGATCGCGTCGCGGAGTTGAGTCGCCTGGTCCACGGCGCCGACACCGTCCACCTGCGGAGTGAAGGCCGGAATGGCGTGCCGATCGTTCTCCCTGCCGCGGTAGAACCGGCGCTTGTCGGGCGGCGGCAGCGTCTGGAAGCCGTCTTCGACGTACCAGATGGTGACGTGCCCGCTACCGGGCAGCCGTTGCCTCGTTCCCTCGAACGCTGTCCGCAGCACGTTCATGAGCGTCTCGTAGTCGCCCTGGCCGATCACGTCGGAGTCGACGTGCCGCGTCCATGGGGGCTCGGCCGAGTTCTCGGGATACGGGTTGTGGCCGAACGTGTCGAACAACGGCCGCGTGCGACCGCGCAGCCTGTACGCGTCTCCGAGGTCGAAGATGAACCCACTCGGATCGTGGCGCGAGGCGGTCGAGCTGATGACGTTCATCGCAGGTGAACGGCGGTGCAGCACGTCGTAACACTTGGCCAGGAGTGCCGTGTAGCTCGCGGCCCCCGCGTCTTCTGGCCAGTAGGCGGGCGAGTTCGCTTCGTTCCAGATCTCGACGTCGTGAATCAGCGGGAGACGGCGGACCACGCCGCGTAGGAAGGAGCAGTACTGGCGGCGCAGGAGAGGCGTCGTCGGCGCGACTTCGGCGCGGTTGTAGACGGCGAGCACGATGCGCTCGTTGAGCTGAAGCATTCGCGCAATGCGGTGGAGGTAGATCTGTTGAAGCCGCGTCGGCCGGATCTGCCCCGGTTTCCACGGCACCGTCACCCGCACCGCCATCAGGCGCAGGTCGCGGTGGACGCCGACGATCCCGTCCGGCCGGTTCATCCATTTGGCGGTGTCGTCGGTCACGCCCACGATGAGCTTCAGGTGGGTGGATTCGACCGGCGGAGGCCAGACTGCTGCACAGGTCGCTGCGCAGAGCAGGGCAAGGCCGGCCAGGATCAAGGGTCGGAGGTGCCGCATCTAGGGGTGGTGCCGCGCTCGGAATCGAATACGAGCGCCGGCGCAATTTCCATAGGCCGAACGGCCTATTCTTTGACTCAGTTCCGGGGAGGCTCGGCCTCCAAGGCTGGCGCCCTCTCAGGAATCGTTTAGACGCTGTGAGCGTCAAGAACGAAGGTCTTGACGTTTCGGCGCGCGATCGTCCGGCAAGGGAGTGCGGGTGAACAAGCAAGAGTTCGTCGAGAGCCTGGCGGAGGAGTGTGACTTCTCCAAAGCGGAGGCCGGCCGAGTACTAGACGCGATCCTGGACTCACTGACTCAGGCAATGGCGGACGGCGAGGAAGTCCGCCTCACGGGGTTCGGGACGTTTTCGAGCCAGCGGCGGCGAGCGCGCGAGAGTGTCAATCCCCAGGATCCGAGTCAGAAGATCCGGATTCGGGCTGCGCACGTCCCCAAGTTCAAGCCCGGCACGTCGCTACGTGCGGCTGCTTCCGATGCACCGGCCTCCGGGTCGGCAAGCTCCGACGCGTCGACCGCTGATCGGTCGGAGGGCGACGGGCGTCCGGCGGCGACACCACCGGGCCGGGCCGGCGACTGGTTGCCGCTCGAGCGCCGCGGATAGCCGACCGGCGACAGTAGGGGTGCGTCTACCCCTCGTCCTGCCCGTCGTCGCCCGCGCCCTTGTCGTCAAGCGACGCTTCGAGCGCGTCGGCCATTGTCGTAAAGCCGGACGCAAGACGGTCGGAGATCGTGCCGATGTCGTCCGCGAGTCCGACCATCTTCCTGAAGTCGATTCCGCCCTGCGTGAGCTCGGAGTGCAACTCGGTCGTCAATCCATCCAGTTCGCTCGTCAGGGCCGCAAGATCTTTGAGAGATGGCATCGATTTCCTCTTCGTCGACGGAGGTCACGCCCCGACGGTGCCGGCGGCGCTAGGGAGTGGCCGCTGCTTTCCCGCCCGACGCTGACCGAAACGTCGGGCTGCCGATGATACGAGGGGGTCCTACCCTCAGGAGTACGCGACAGCACGGCCGACCAGGCCGTGACGTCGAATGCGCAACCGGGAGCCCGGCGAGGTGTATTTCGTTCACTACCGGGTCGAGCGTCAGGGTTGCGGGCGGTTGTGGCAATCGCCGCCTCGCGCTCAGGGTTCGTTGGCCTCCTCGGTAGGCCAGAGGGTCACTTCCGTAAGACCTTCGTTAATGCTGCGCAGGGCGGCGCGGGTTGAGGCGTCTTCTATATGGGGAGGGCCCTCGCCAGGTCGAGCCCGCGCTGGCACAGGCGGCCAAACCAGCGCGAATCAACGAGGGCCTGCCCCGCCCGAGAGTACGACTCAGATAGGACGCCCGGCGGACGCGGAACGCTGGCGACCCTACCTGGACACGGACGACGACAAGCTCGTCTTCTCCTGCGCAGAGTCCGCTGAGCGGAAGTCGATCCAGACTAGGGTCGCCGGCTAGACGACAACGTGGTGCGGGAGCGAAGTGGCGGTGGTCGATTTTCTCGGCTACTTTGCCGACGCCGAGGGCGTGGGGTCTGCGGCGCGGAGGTGAGGGGGTCATCTTGTTGCGGCGTGTTGTGTTGCTTGCGTTGGCGTGTGCCGTCGCGGGTTCGTGGGTGTCGGTTGGGGCGGCGCAGGCCGGGGAGCAGCTTCCGGGGGAGATCCTGATCGCGGATTCGAGCGTCGGCGATACGTTCGAGTTCCAGTTCAACTGCAACGCTGATGGGTCGGGCACGGTCAGCTATAGCGTGACCGGTCGCGCGATCGCGACGTACACGTCTCTTGACGGCCGGTTCGCGGAGCAGGGGACATTCACCTTTGACGGCTCCGGTCATCTGGTCGGGTTCGATGCGTCGTTCACGGTTACGGGCAACGACGGCACCGTGGTCACCGGCACCAAGACACTCGATACCGGTCCGGACGCCGGTATCGCGACCGGCGTCTGTGCTTCCGATTCTTCTGGCTCCTGTTCGGCTTGGACGCAGGGGGCGCCGTTCGGGTACGAGTCGAGCTCTGCCGGGACGGTCGAGCGTGGCACCGGGGTCATCTTCGACCTCTCCGCCTCACAGCCGCAGTGCGGTGGCACCACGATCGGCACGTTCGAAGAGGACTTTTTGGCGACGGACGTCGCCCCGTCGCAGCCGACGACGCTCACCCTCTCGCCGGCGTCGGCGGTCAACACGCTTGACCAGCCGCACACCGTCACCGCCACCCTGACTGACCAGTACGGCTCGCCAATCGGCGATTACGCCGTCTTGTTCACCCTGAGCGGCGCCAGCAGCGGAAGCGGAGGCTGCGTCACGGACGTGCTCGGTCAGTGCCAATACACGTTTTCGGCTCCGCCGTTTCCGGGCCTAATAACGATCGCAGCCTGCGCCGACGCCTACGGTGATGGCGCCTGCGAGGCCGACTCCCCGACCGCTACCGCAACCAAGAGCTACGTGCTCCCGGCCTCGACGGCAGGAAAAGCCACGGGCGACGGACAGATCGGGAAGGTCACGATCAGTTTCACCGCCAAGAGCGACACGAGCAGCATCACCGGCACCTGCAAAATCGTCTCATCCACGGTCACAGCGAAATGCCTCGATGTCATCGCCTACGTGCAGACCGGCAACGGCGCGACCTTCTACGGCCACGCAACGGTGAACGGCGTCGACACGCTCTACCGCATCCAGGTCGTGGACGCCTCGAAGTCCGGCGCAGGCGATGCCTTCACCTTCACGACCGCGACCGGATACAGCATCGGGGGAACCCTCACAGAGGGAAACCTGAAGGTGCAATGAAACACGTTCCCGCCGGCTCTTGATCGCTGACTCGCGTTCGAGCTCGTAACGCCGATACTCGCGGTTCTTGACTTGACCCAGCCGTGGGCGGATCCAAAGACCGTGTCCTCCGAAGCAAACCCCAGTAAAGCGGGGGTTTTGGCTTAAAAACGGCCAGCAGGGGCGGAGGGACTCGAACCCCCGGCCTACGGTTTTGGAGACCGCCGCTCTACCAACTGAGCTACGCCCCTGGGTTGGAAGGATTGTAGCCGTGAGGTTTTCCGGCTCCCCCTCATCGTGAAGCAGAAGCCGGCGCTCGGCGCACTGTTCCTGCTTCTCGCACTGGGGTTCGCCGGGATCGCGCTCACCGCGCTCTACGGGGCCGGTGGAAACGTCGCTCGGTGGGTCATCGCGCTCGCAGCGGCTGCTCTCGCCGTCTGGCTGGCGAGCATGGCTCTACGCGCGTTGAGGTAGGCGCCGTCCAGCCTAGGAAGCGGGATACCATGCGGCCCGGAAACGGCGTCACACGGAGGAGCTACCGCATGCCATTCGAGCCCGGAAAGATTCGCAACGTCGCCGTCGTCGGACACCGCGGAACGGGGAAGACGTCGCTCGTAGAAGCGCTCCTGTTCCAGGCCGGCGCGACGAACCGGCTCGGCACCGTCGAGTCGGGCTCGACGGTGAGCGACTGGGACGACGACGAGCAGCGGCGGCAGATGTCCCTGTCCGCGTCGATTGCCCACCTCGAGTGGCAGGGCCGGAACATCAACTTGATCGACACGCCCGGTGACGCCGGCTTCCAGGGCGACGCAATCGCCGCGTTGCGCGTCGTCGAAGGCGCCCTCTTCACGGTCAGCGCGGTGATGGGCGTCGAGGTGCAGACGTCGCGTCACTGGCAACGCGCCGAAGAGGCCGGTCTCTCACGCGTCATCTTCGTGAACATGCTCGACCGCGAGCGGGCCGACTTCTTCCGTGTTCTCGACGCACTTCAGACCCAGCTGTCGGAGAAGTGCGTCGCAGTGCACATCCCGATCGGCGCGGAGCACGAGCTCACGGGCATCGTCGACCTGCTGCACATGCAGGCGTACATGGATCCGAAGGGCGAGCGAGAAAGCGGTCCGACAGAGATCCCGTCGGAGCTGCAGGCAGAGGTGGACGAGTACCGCGAGAAGCTGCTCGACTCAGTCGTCGAGACGGACGAGGGCCTGATGGAGCGATATCTCGACGGCCAGGAGCTCTCGGCGGATGAGGTGGCGAAGGCGCTGAAGGAAGCCGTCACGCGCGGCGAGGTCTTCCCGGTTGCGTGCGGCGTCGCTTCGAAGAACCTCGGCACGACGGCGGTGCTCGACTTGCTCGTCGAGGGCGTGCCGTCGCCGGCGAAGAAGGGTGCGCCGATCAGTGTCGACGGCGCCGGCACGGCCGCATTCGTCTTCAAGACGATCGCCGATCCGTTCGCCGGCCGCATCAATGTCTTTCGCGTGCTCAACGGGACGCTCGCGGGCGACTCGACGATCGTGAACGCCCGGTCGCACGGGAAGGAGCGCCTCGGCCAGGTGATGCGGGTCCAGGGCAAAGACCACACGCAGGTCCCTGATCTCGGTGAAGGCGACATCGGCGCTGTTGCGAAGCTGAAGGAGACGCAGACTGGCGACGTCCTTCTTGACGCCGAGCGGCAGGTCGAGCTTCCCGAGATCGGCTTCCCGGAGCCGGTGATGAGCTTCGCCGTCACACCGAAGTCGAAGGGAGACGAAGAGAAGATGGCGGCGGGGCTTCGGCGGCTCAGCGAGGAAGACCCGACGATCCAGCTGCAGCGCGACCCGCAGACCGGCGAGCAACTTCTGCGCGGCCTTTCGCAAATCCACGTGGAGGTCGCGGTCGACCGCCTGAAGAACCGATTCAACGTCGAGGTCGACCTCCACCAGCCACGGGTTCCGTACCTCGAGACGATTCGTAAGGAGTCACGCGCGCAGGGGCGTTACAAGAAGCAGACCGGCGGCCGCGGGCAGTTCGGCGACGCGCACATCGTCCTCGAGCCGCTCGACGGCCATCAGGGCTACGAGTTCGTCGACAAGATCGTCGGCGGCGTGATCCCGCAGAGCTTCCGACCCGCGGTCGACAAGGGCATCCAAGAGGCGATGCAGCACGGCGAGCTCGCCGGCGCGCCCGTACAGGGGGTGCGCGTGCTGCTCGTCGACGGGTCGCACCACAGCGTCGACTCATCGGAGATGGCGTTCAAGATCGCCGGCTCGATGGCGTTCAAGACGGCGTACGAGAAAGCGGATCCGGTCTTGCTCGAGCCGATCATGGAGGTCGAGGTGACCACACCCGACGAGGCCGTCGGCGCTGTGAACGGCGATCTCAACTCGCGCCGCGGCCGGCTTCAGGGAATGGAGCCGCGCGGCGGGATGACGACCATCAAGGCCGAAGTGCCGATGGCCGAGATCCTCACCTACTCACAGGCGCTGACGTCGATGACGGGGGGCCGCGGCGACTACCACATGCACTTCCTCCGCTATGAGGAGGTGCCGTCTCACATTGCCCAGAAGGTGATCGACGAGGCGAAGAAGGAGAAGGAAGAGGCGAAGGTCTGATGGGGGACAAGGGGCCCGCCCTCGAGCCGACCCTCGTCAACGAGTTCGTCCTGAAGGCGCACTCCGACTTCGAGACGGTGAAGCAGCTGCTCGAGCAGGAACCCGCACTCCTGAACGCCGCGTGGGACTGGGGTGGAGGCGACTGGGAAACCGCGCTCGGCGCTGCATCCCACGTGGGACGCCGCGACATCGCGCTCTTTCTCATCGATCACGGGGCGCCGCTCGACATCTTCGCGGCCGCGATGCTCGGCGAGACCGAGGTCGTTCGCGCGATGCTCGAGCGTCATCCCGGGCTGGTCGACGCGCGGGGACCGCACGGGATTCCGCTCCGCGTTCACGCCGAGCAGGGCGGCGGCGACGCGCGATCGGTGCTCGACCTGATCGAGAGCGCCGAGGCGAAGGTTTAGGCCGAACGGCCGTCGCCTTCGCCTCACACGTCCGGACTACATGCTCTGCGTCTGCGGCTCAGCTGCTCCGGGCTGCTCGCCGGCGCGAAGCCGGGTGATCAGATCGGAGACATCCGCCAGTTCCTGCTCGAGATCGCGCTGATACTGCTCGAGCCGTTCGAGAACGTTGTTTCGGTCGTACCACCGTCGACCTAGGCCGCGGTGGTGTCGTCTGCGTCCGTGGTGCATCATCACCTCCCTTCATAGCGATCGAGAAATGCATCGATGCGTGCCCGCGAGCGCCGCAGCGCGGCAGCCCACTCGTCGAGCAGCCGCCTGCCCTCGTCGGTGAGCTCGTAGGTCCGCTTCGCGGGACCGGGCGCACCAGGTTCCCACTGGGACGTGACCAGCCCGTCCTCTTCGAGCGCTCGCAGAATTCGGTAGAGGTTGCCCATGTCGACGCGCCCCTCGCCCGTGAATCCCGGTAGCTGCTCGAGCAGCTCGTAGCCGTGCGTCGGGCGCTCGCGTAGGAGCAAGAGCAGCGCCGGCTCGCTGAACCGTTCGACGCGGGCGCGAACACCCCAGTGTCCCGGCCGCACCATGCGGCGACAGCGTGCGCCGCGGCCGCCTCGACCCGTCATCCGGCGGCTATATGTAAAACACACATGTGAACGACTCTAGCAGCCGTTGCAGACCTTCTGTGGTGGGCTAGGGTCCCCGGTTCGTGCGACAGCTGGCCCGCAATTCAGTCAAGCGTGTGTGCGCTGTGTGCGAGCGGACGCTCCTCACGGGCGAACGCGCAATCCGCTTCGTCCCGCACGGGGAGGAGGAGTACGTCGACGTCTGCCCGCTGTGCCAGGAGCTCGCAATCGAGCATGGCTGGGTGAAGGAAGGGAGCCCGACGTCGCCCACGGTTCCGAACCAGCGGCGGCGCCGGCGTCGCGGCCTCGGCTCGCTTTTCGACACCAGGCGTCAGCCGCCGGACGAGCCGGTGGTCGCCGAACCGATCCTGCGGCGGCTCTCCGGGCCGGAACAGCAGATAGTCGAAGCGGCCGACACGTTCAACGGCAGCGACTACCGCAGGACGGTCGCCGGCATCGCGAAGAGTCTCGGCCGGCCGCGGGCGAGCATCGTCACGCTCTCCGGTGCGAGCGGCGAGCTCGTCGTCACGGTTGCCTGGGACATCTCGTGGTACCAGTACCGCGTCAGGCCGGGCCTCCCGCAGCCGGTCCGGCTGGCGGAACGCGGCCATGAGCTTACCGAGCTGGACCCGTCGTACAAGCGCTGGAACGCGCACATAGAGCAGGACGGACGCTTGCTTCCGGAGATCTCACCGCTCTAATACCGTGGCGCTAACCGAAGCGAAGACCTTCAAGAACTACATCGGCGGCGAGTGGGTCGACGCCGCTTCGGGGGAGTCCTTCGAGAGCGTCAACCCGGCGAACGGCGAGACGATCGGCGTGTTCCCGCGCTCCTCCGCAGAGGATGTCGATCGCGCCGTCGCGGCTGCGAAGTCCGCCTACGAGGACTGGCGGCTCGTGCCGGCGCCGCGACGAGGCGAGATCCTCCACCGCTTCGCCAGCCTGCTGATGGAGGAGAAGGACGAGCTCACCGACCTGATGGCCCACGAGATGGGCAAGGTCAAAGCCGAAGCAGGCGGCGACGTGCAGGAAGCCATCGACATGAGCCTGTACATGGCAGGCGAGGGTCGGCGCCTCTTCGGCCAGACGACTCCCTCCGAGCTCCGCGACAAGTTCAACATGAGTGTGCGGATGCCGATCGGAGTGGTCGGAGTCATCACGCCGTGGAACTTTCCGATCGCGATCCCGTCGTGGAAGATCGCGCCCGCACTCGTCGCCGGGAACACGATCGTCTTCAAGCCGGCGACCGACACGCCGTTGCTCGGCGAGCGTTTCGTCCAGCTCCTGGACGAGGCCGGCCTTCCGAAGGGCGTCATCAACATCGTCCACGGCGGCGGCGGTGCGGTCGGAGACCGCCTCGTTCGCCATCCAGACGTTCCCGTGATCACGCTCACCGGCTCGCGCGAGACCGGAGTCGAGGTGATGCGGAACGCCGCTGACGCGCTCAAGCACGTCCACCTCGAGCTGGGCGGAAAGAACGCGATCATCGTGCTCGACGACGCCGATCTCGACCTTGCCGTCGACGGGATCACCTGGTCGGCATTCGGGACGTCGGGCCAGCGCTGCACCGCAGCGTCCCGCGTGATCGTCCAGCAAGGCGTCTACGACGAGCTGCAGTTGCGGCTCGTCGGAGCGGCGGAGAAGCTGCGCCTCGGCGCCGGCTGGGAGGACGACACCGACGTTGGCCCGGTCATCAATCGCAAGGCTCTGGACAAGATCCACTCGTACACCGGCATCGGCAAGGACGAGGGTGCAAAGCTGCTGACAGGCGGCGAAGTCGCAACCGGGAACGGGTTCGACAAGGGCAACTTCTACCGCCCGACGATCTTCGGCGATGTCGATCCGCAGATGCGGATCGCACAGGAGGAGATCTTCGGCCCGACGACCGCGTTGATCCCGGTGCGCGACGTCGACGAGGCGATCCGCGTCTCGAACGGCATCAAGTTCGGGCTCTCGTCGTCGATCTTCACGCGTGATGTGAACAAGGCTTTCCGGGCGATGCGCGATCTGGAAGCCGGGATCACCTACATCAACGCAGGCACGATCGGCGCCGAGGTGCACCTGCCGTTCGGCGGCACGAAGGACACGGGCAACGGCCACCGCGAGGCGGGCCAGGCTGCGCTCGACGTCTTCACCGAGTGGAAGTCGATCTACGTCGACTACAGCGGCAAGCTGCAGCGCGCGCAGATCGACACCGAGATCTGAAGGCGCGGCTCTCGACCGACGGCGGCGCGCGCGGCAACCCAGGGCCTGCTGCATTCGGCTACGTCCTCGAGACGGAGGACGGTCATGTCCTCGCCGCGCACGGGGAAGCGATCGGGCACGCGACGAACAACGTCGCAGAGTACAGCGGCCTCGTCGCCGGCCTCACGAAGGCCGCTGAGCTGGGGGTGGACGAGCTCGAGGTGGTCGCCGACTCGGAGCTGCTCGTGAAGCAGATGCGCGGCGAGTATCGCGTCAAGAGCGAGATGCTTCGGCCACTCTGGGAGGAGGCCAACGACCTGGAGCGGCGCTTCGAGAAGGTGCGTTACACGGCCGTCCGACGCGCCCACAACGAGCTTGCAGACCGGCTCGTCAACGAGGCCCTGGACGCGGAAACCTGAGGCTATACTGGCCCTCCACGCGGATGTAGCTCAGTTGGCTAGAGCGTCTGCTTGCCATGCAGAAGGTCGTGGGTTCGAGTCCCATCATCCGCTCTCAGCGAATCGCCTGCTAAGTCACTAGATCCGCATACACGAGGCCGGCGCCGGGCCCAATTCGGGCGCCGAGCTTCGTCCCGACCCTCTCCCGGCCGGCATATGCAGGAGTCTTTCGGTGGCGACGCGCGCCGCCGGGGTCTGCGCTCTTTTCGCACTGCTCACGATCAACGTCGGTTGGATCGCGGGCGCACTAGCGCAACCGGATGCCTACAGCTCTGCCGATGACGACACCTCGGATCTCGGGGCGCTCACTGCAAGCAGGGCGTGGATCTACAACGAGATCGGCGACAACCTGACAGGGATCCTGGTCCTGCTTTTCGGAGCTGGCCTTTGGCGCGCGCTCAGTCCCGATGTGCTCGGCCGGCTCGGCGCGGGCGCGGTGATGCTCACGGGACTCGGAGCATTCCTCGACGGACTCTTTCGACTCGACTGCCGTGGGATCGACCGCAACTGCACGAACGACTCATGGCACTCCTCGGCGCACAAGATTGAGACGCGCTTCACCGTGGCGGCGACGATCGCCGCGCCGCTTATCCTCGCGTTCGCCTTTCGCCGCATTCCGGAGTGGCGTGACGTTTGGCTACCAACGCTCCTGGCCGTGCCGGCATCAATCGTCTGCGGCGTGGTCTTCTCCGTCCTCGGTGGCGGTGCGGCAGTCCGTGCGACGACGGTGACGTGGTTCATCTGGCTGGCGTTTCTCGGCCTCCGCTTGATGCGAGACGGCGGCACGGCTAGTGACCGTCCCGGCTATGGCTGACCACGTGAACGAGCGGGCCGCATTCGCTATGCAACGTCTTGCTTGGGGTCAACTGGTACGTCACTGACCGCGACCGGCGATGGCGACGGGCCAGAAGCCCATTTAGCGGCTCTCTCGCACGGACGTCAGCCGTGCGGACTTCCCCTTGTTCTCAGGCGTGTCGCCTTCAGAACGCACCCCGGATCTGATGTCGCCCGCCTCGCCCGAGCGGTCACAACGTGGGTAACCGACCCAGGAGAGCTGCCAAACCTCCTTTTTGCAGGATCTTTACGAAGCACGGCACAAGCACGACCTGGGTTGGCGCGTCTTCTCAAGAGAGAAGCGACCACGCATACAAGGGGGTCAACGAGATGAAACGAGCGATC
>JBKPMS010000163.1:0-7304 GCA_046732275.1 Actinomycetota bacterium
ACTCATCCCAATTGCCGACACCGGCGGCCTTGACCTCGATCAGAACCTCGCCGGTGCGCGGTGCGCGAGGGTCAGGCACCTCCAGCACCGTCACACCGCCACCGAATTCTTCGATCCCTGCGACGCGCACGGTCGGTCACCTACAACCTAAACGACCCTCAGGATCCCCGCCTGCGGCCAGTGTCCCCGAACGGCTCTAGGGGATCCAGTCGTACGTGTCGGGGTTGCGACCGATCCGGCCGCTCTCGCCGTGGTCGAGCCCATCGATCGCTGCGACGTCGTCGTCCGAGAGTTCGAAGTCGAAGATGGCGAGGTTCTCTTGCATTCGCTCTCGGCGCACTGACTTCGGGAAGACGATGTGGCCCTGTTGGATGTGCCAGCGGAGAGTGATCTGTGCCGTCGTTCTGCCGTGCGCCGCCGCGATGCGGCCGAGGCTCTCGTCGTTGAGCAGACCCTGAAGTGACCGAGAGGCGCGAATGCTTCAACGGCGATGTCGTGGCGCCGCGAGGCGGCGCGTGTGGCGTCGTTCTTGAAGTAGGGGTGCACCTCGATCTGGTTGGCGACTGGCACGACACCGGTCTCGGTGATGATCCGGTCGAGATGCTCGGGCTGAAAGCTGGCGACGCCCGCGCTGCGAAGGCGTCCGTCGGCGACGAGTTCCGTCAATGCTCGCCAGGTGGAGACGGAGTCGCCGTGGTAGAGCGTTGGTAGCGGCCAGTGGATGAGGAAGGTTGAGGTAGTCGAGGCCGAGGTTCGCGAGCGTCTCGTCGAAGGACCGCCGCACGTCGTCGCGGCGGTGATTGCCGTTGCCGAGCTTGCTCGTGACGTACAGCTCCTCTCGCTTGATGCCAGATGCCGCGATCGCCTCGCCGACGCCCTGCTCGGTGCCGTACATCTGAGCCGTGTCGATATGCCGGTAGCCGACCTGGAGGGCTTGACCAACGATCTGGGCGGTCGTCGCGATGTTCGATGGCGGTCCGGCTGCACGTTGAGGGTGCCGAACCCGACCTGCGGGATCATCGTCCCGTCATTCAACGGGAGTGCGGGAATCACGGGCCCTCCTACGTACCCACGGCTTCGTACGAGAACTCACCCGCCTGCGCGAGCGTGCTGTCGCTTGTGAGTTAGTCGGGGATACAGGCAACTCTGTAGTCAGCGGCAGGACGCTCGCCTGGAAAATCCTCTTGGCAGAGTGTCGAATCCGGAGGCAGCCGTTCGTCTAAAGGTGAAAGGCGGCCGGAGGAGGCCGCCCGGACACAAGGGAGGCACGGATGACGCGGTACCTGATCTCGTTCGATGACGGTTGGATGACATTCCCCGAGGAGGAGTTGCCCGACGTGGCTAAGGCCGCGCTTGCGGTGGTCCAGGAGGCGCAAGAGGCCGGAGTGTGGGTATTCGGCGCCGGACTGGAGAGCCAGAGGGCGAGCGTCGTGGCCACCGACGGGATGGTCACCGACGGTCCGTTCCCGGAGACCAAGGAGGTCATCGGCGGGTTCTCGGTAGTCGATGTCCCCTCCCGCGAAGAGGCGCTGGAGTGGGCTGCCAAGATGGCCGTCGCCTGCCGCTGTGCGCAAGAGGTACGGGAACTCCTGCCTGACCCGCCAGGGCTAGAGCAAGATGTCCCTCGGACGCGCTCGGCGCATCAGCCTGAACCTGCCCGCTAGGCGGATGCGTCGCTTCGTCGGCTACGAGTCCGGCTCGACCACCTTCGTAACGACCCAGCGGTGCTTCCCGATCTTGCGGTCGCGGACGAATCCGAGCCTTTCGTACGTCGACAGAGCGCCGTGGAAGAGAAAGCCGGCAGGAACGGAGCCGGCGTCCTCCGGGTAGCCCTCCACCCTCCCGCCGCCGAGATCCGCGATGAGGTCGAGCGCACCCGCGAGCGCCGCAGTGGCGACACCCTGGCGCCGGTGCCCCTTACCCACGAAGTTGCACGCGATCCGCCAGTCCGGCAAGGCGGTCAGGCCCTTCTCATACGCGGCGCGGTTCTTGATCCTTGGCACCTCCTCAGGCACGCCGAATTGGCACCAGCCCAGGCAGTCGTCCCCATCGAACACGAGGGCCGCATGCGCCGTGCCCGCCCGCACGCGAGCCAGCTTCCGCTCGCGCTTGGGAGGCACCGTCCCTCTGCTGTCTTCGTGGAACCCCATGCACCAGCAGCCACCGAAGACCCCGTTATTGCGTTCCACCAGCGCGGCGAACGCAGGCCAGGTCGACTCGTCCAACGCTTTGACGGTGTACTCCGGCACGACGGCGGACCGTAACCGATTCGGGCTCGTCCTCCACCCGCGAGACGCCATCGAGCTAGAGGTTCTCGCCGGCGCAAGCCTCATGTCGTCTGAGTTTCCCGGTATTAACGCCACTCAGTAGTCAGCAGCACGAGCTCTAACGTGAGAGTTCGGCTCGACGTGCCGTACGCTCGCCGCTAACCGAACGGGAGGCTGTGATGGTTCGTTTGTTTGTGCGCATCAACGTCGCCGATTACAAGACTTGGAGGGCGACGCGGCGGCCTCGCTCAACTACTTGTCTTCTCGATAATCGCAACGTAGGTGTCGTCGGAGTCGAGGAGGTGCGCGACGCACCACCGCGTCCCGTCGAGGATCTCACGCAGCTGGTCCGGCGACACCATCGGGTAGTCCATCCAGGGACCGATGACGTCACGAAACCGCACGCGTATTCGGATTGACCTGGTAGTCGCCCGCGGGCGACGTTGCGTTCTCGGTAGCGCCTGTGCCACGAGGCATCCGCGGCGCCTCGCTGCTCGACGTCACGAGACTCGACGACCATGCGGGCGTCGTTGCTCGTCATGCGGTGCAACTGGCGGAGCAATCGTCGAGCCTTCGTCGGGGTGCCGAAGAGACCGAAGTTGTTTCCGAACAGGACGATCGTGTCGAACCTGCCCAGTGAATCGTCGACCGCGTCGAACGCGAGTAGGCGCGCGTCTCTCACGCCGCGTCGACGACATACCTCGATTGCCCCAGGAGAGTTGTCTATTGCAATGACAACCTGCCCACGCCCCTGGAGATGGAGGCTAACGCGACCCGCCCCGGCTCCTACATCGAGCACACGCCCTCTCGCGTAACGCATCGCCCGCCGGTGGTGGGAAGGCCACCGGCGGAACGGCGCCAGGTACAGCTTCGGCCCCATAGCGCTAGCGCTGATGAAACCATCATCGCGCTCAATCACCTCGACGACATCCTCACCCTCAAGTGCCGCGACCAGCAGCTGCCCGTAGGCGTCGCGTCTCGGCTCGACGACCACCTACCCAGCATTGCACGGACACTCGGAACGAGACACCGGCACGCATTCCCGCGTAACCGCAACTCTGTAGTTGGGGCCCAAGACCCTCGCTTGCGCCGGTTGTCAGGAATGACGCCCGAAGACGAGACGGTCGAGATATGCGATCGCACGGTCCACGGTCGCTCGCTCCAACTCGGACGGCTCCTGAACCGCGAACGCGCGCATGAGCCTTGTGCTCGCCCACCGACCCCAGCTCGTCGGTCAGGGCCCATAGGATCGCGCCGTGCCGTTCACGCTCAGGAACATCAAGGAGCATCTGGAGGACATCGGCCCTAAGTTCGACGGCGCCCCGGACCTCGAGTTCCGCGCGGCGACCAAGGCGCTCGATCTCGAGAAATCCGGCCTGAGCTACCAGCGCGTCCCGCCCGGCTATCGCTTTCCGTACGGCCACACGCACAAGAAGCAAGAGGAGGTGTACGTGGTCCTGCGCGGGAGCGGGCGGATGAAAGTCGACGACGAGATCGTCGAGCTCAAGGAATGGGACGCGGTGCGCGTCCCGCCAGGCGCGTGGCGAGGCTATGAGGCCGGGACAGAAGGCCTCGAGATCCTCGTCGTCGGTGCGCCCAATCTCGGCGAGGATCCGCGCGAAGACGTCGAAGGCCAGCGCGACTGGTGGACTGACTAGCCCCTGGCGTGGTAGCCAAAATCCGGGATAGCGACCCTCATAGACGTCGGCCGCTCGGTTGGGCCGGCGTTCAGGAATCTCACCCGAGCCGGACTTTGTCGAGGCGTGGATGTGCTAGGGAAGCGACTCGGCCGTCCGCACCATCTCGCGGAATGCCGGCGCAATGAAGCCTGTGTCGCGTCCCTCATAACGCTTCGCCACGAAGTTCGTGGGGAAGACGGTGAAGTCGGCTCGGCCCCGAACGGCGATCTTTGTGCCGTGCTCGTCCGTCAGCGCCACCCACGAGAGACCGAGACGCTCGGCAAGGAGATCGCCGAATGCGAGGCCGACCATGTTGATTCCCGGGTTGGGATCGGCGGGGTCCTCTCGCAGGAGCATTGCCCAGAGGTCATCCAGAGTCTCGGTAGTGAGATCCCCAGCGAGCAGCCTTTTGGCCTCGGCCACGTTGTCGGGGACCCATTGCCGTTCCGCACCGTTCAGCGGCTCGACCAGCTCTTGAGCCTGCTGTTCGGTTTCGTTCGTGCGCCGTCGAAATCTCATCGAGACGCGAATCGTAGGACGCAACGTCTCACGCCGGACGGATGTGCCACCCCAGCGCGGAAGCAAGCGAATCGGGCTAGGAGACAACGCCGCTCGGCTGCGCGAGCGTAGGGTCGCTCGCACGCAGTTGGGCGGTGTTCGCGGGTGTTGCCCTCACCCGAGGCAGCGTCCGGGTCGAACGCCGACGGTGAGGCCGGCATCGCCAGAGCTTCGTAGGCTCAAATGAGATGTCGGATCAACATGCTCTCTCGTACCCGAAGCCGCCCCTCACCGACGGGGTTCGTCGTGCTGCGGCGCTGGGAGGAGAGCGATCTCGACTGCGTTGAGCAGGCGGCTGAGGATCCCGACATCCCTAAAGGCACCACCGTCCCGGCGACGTTCACCCCGGCTGAGGGTCGTGCATGGATCGAACGGCAGTGGTCACGTGCCGAGAGCGGCACCGGTCTCTCACAAGCAATCGCAGACGCAGCGTCCGGCGAAGCTCTCGGCGCAGGGGTGTTGATCACTCGGCCACGCAGCAGCGCCGAAATCGGCTATTGGCTGGTGCCTCGCGCGCGGGGGCGAGGCATTGGCTCACGCGCGGTTGCCCTGCTCGCTCGGTGGGCCGTGAACGAAGCCGGGTTGGCGCGGCTCGAGGCGTACGTCATCCCGGACAACATCGCCTCCCAGCGTGTCTACCGACGGCGACCCGGCTACGGGCGCAGGAGCACTTTGATCGCGCGTCGGTGATCCATCGCGTCGTATCCCTCTGCCACCGCGTCGAGCGGCAACTCCAGATCGAACACCTTGCCTGGGTCGATTTGGCGGTTCCAGATCAGATCGATCAGGTCGGGCAGGAAGTGGCGGACCGGCGCGGGCCCACCGTGGAGGTGCGCAAGGCTCCAAAACAAGTCCATCCCAGGTACTGCGACGCCGTGACCGACGCCGACGAAGCCGACGTGACCGCCGGGCCGGGTGGAGCGGATGGCCTGCATCATCGATTCCTGGGTTCCAACAGCCTCAATCACGGAGTGCGCACCGAGCCCGTTCGTGAGTTCTTTGACCTTGGCCACGCCGTCTTCGCCGCGGTCTTCGATGACGTCGGTCGCGCCGTACTCACGCGCCAGCCGTTGCCGGGGCTCGTGGCGACTCATGGCGATGATTCGCTCGGCGCCGAGCTGCTTCGCAGCCAGCACCGCCAGCAGCCCGACCGCGCCGTCGCCCACGACGGCGACCGTCCTGCCCGCGCCAACCTCGGCTGCCACTGCGCCGAACCAGCCGGTGCCGAGCACGTCGGAGGCTGCGAGCAGGCTCGGAATCAGATCGTTGGTGGGATTGTCCGGCGTGGCGACGAGGGTGCCGTCGGCGAGCGGGACGCGCAGCAGCTCAGCTTGCGCGCCCAACGCGCCCATAGCTACGCGGTTGACGCAGGCGCTCTGGTAGCCGGCCCGGCAGACGTCGCACGTGTTGTCCGAGGCCCAGAACGAACCGACCACGAACTGGCCCGGCTTGATCGTCTCCACCTCCCTGCCGATCTCTTGGACGATCCCGACATACTCGTGGCCCATTGGTGCGGGCCACTCCAGTTCGTCCACGCCTCGGTAGGGCCAAAGATCCGAGCCGCAGACGCACGCTGCTGAGACGCGGATGATTGCGTCGGTCTGTTCGCGAAGCCGTGGCTCGTTCCGCTCGACCAGGCGAACGTCACCGGGCGCGTACATCACCGCACCGCGCACGCACACCTCCGCGCCAACACTCTCACCGACAAAACCTCACGAGCGATCCATCCCCTTGCCGGGACGGCTATAAGCACCCTCGCCTTCCGACAGCCCTCGGTCACCCGACGCGGGCGCGGGGTCATGCGTCGTCGTCGCCGGTGGCGGGTGCATACTGCGGGCGTCCGGCGGGCCGGTAGACCTGGATCGTGACGCCTTTCGAGTCGGCTCGCGACTCGACCAGGTCAAGCGCAATGTCCGGGCCGGCGTCGGGAAACAGCCGCGCGCCTTGGCCGAGGACGATGGGGACGATGAGCAGGTTCATCTCGTCGACGAGGTCTTTATCGAGCAGCCACCGGATCAGGGCGCCGCTGCCGTGCACCTGCAGCTCACCCCCCGGCTTGGCTTTCAGCTCGCCGACGGCCGCCGCGAAGTCACCGGAGAGGACGGTCGTGTTCGCCCATTGCGGGTCGGTGAGCGTCCTCGATGCGAGGTACTTGGGCTTTGTGTTCAAGGCAGCTGTGATCTGGTGGCTGCCCGGATCTTCCGCCGCGGCACGAGCCCGCTCCTCTGCGCCCCAGTAGCCGGCGAAGAGCTCGTAGGTCCGCCGGCCGAACAGGAACGCGTCAGCGCGCTGGTAGGTCTGGTTGATGAACGTCAGGGTCTCGTTGTCGAACACGCCCATGGCCCATCCGCCCCGCTCGAATCCGTTCCTGCGGTCCTCGTCCGACGCGCCGCCGTTTCCCTGCATGACTCCATCGACGGTGACTTGCGTCATGGTGGTCAGTTTCATGGGTCGTCCTTTCTCTCGTGGTCTTTCTCGTTAGGACCGCACCGAGGCGCGGACCTCATCGGTCCCAGCGGAGTCCGCCCGGCGGAATCGCCAAGAAGTCCTTGGAAGAAAGCTGGGATTGGTGCGGGATGCGGCGACTGACGTCAAGCTCCTCCTAGTGCGACGCACGTCGAAGGTCATCAGCGATGCAGCAACTCGCACTCGAGCAGTGGGGGCTGCTCGGGCCCCGCGCGCCCTGGCATATCGGAGACATTGCGTGGGGGCTGCGTCAGCACGAAGGCCGGGAGACGGAGTGGAAGATTCGTCTCTGGGTCGAGGATGGGCGCATCGTCGCTTGGTCGTGGTTGAAGGA
>JBKPMS010000164.1:0-10044 GCA_046732275.1 Actinomycetota bacterium
GCGCGGTGGCAACAGTCGGAGGAGCCGCGGTGACAACAGTGGGCGCGGGCGTCTTCACGGTCGGCGGCGGAGTCTGCGGAGCAGGCGCGCTCGGCGGCGGTGGGGCCACGGCCGGCGCAGTGGTGGTCGGGTCGTCGAGCTGTTCCTCGCCCGTCTCCGTCGTGGTGGTCGTCGTACTGCCACCGTGTCCCGGGCCGCTGTTGGCGGAGCCGGGCCCGCTGTTCGAGGAGCCGGGCCCGCTGTTAGAGGACCCGCCGCCCGAGCCGGAGCCGGAGCCATCAGCCCAGGCCGCAGCGGCGAACCCACCCGCGGCAAGGGCGAGCACAGTGAGAAAGATGCTGGCGCGACGTGCGTTCATCCGTGCTGGCGAGCTCGGGCGATGCCTCCCCCTCCCTGACCTACGGTGGACGTCCGCTCTTGGATCTCGGTGCGCCGCTTGCCGTCCACCGCGAGCACGAGCGACCTCATCGGGGTGAGCACGGCTGTGTCCTCGCGGACAAGGACGTCGAGCAGCGAAGCGGTGGCGCGACGCCCGTCGTCGTCGAGGTCACCGTGATGCAGCATCACGCCGACGGGCCGCTCACCGCTGGCTGCCGTGGCGGTGGCGAGCGCGATCTCGCTCCTCGTCCTGCGCACTGGCTTGCGGCCGAACCAGTCGACCGACACAGGCAGCTCCATCAAGCCGTCGGCCGCGATCGGTTGCGCCCTTGCTTCACGCGACAGAGCTCGGAAGCCGAGCTCGGCGAGGCAGCTTGCCGTCGTGGCGGTACAGCGGTTCCACGGCGGGGTGAAGATCGGATCCGTCAGCGACCCAACCAGCGCGCGGAGTCGCTCCCGCCCCGCCAGGACGTCGGCCCGCTGTTGCGCACGAGTGCGTGCAGGCCCGAATTCGCACCTGCGACCCGTCGGCTCGTGGTTGACGTGAGCCAGACCGTGCTGGTGGAAACGGAGCTTGCCGCTCGATACGTGTCCGCGGCGGAGCAGCTCGGAGGCGAGCTCGATGTCCAGCGCCGCGGGAATGACCGCGAGATCGAGCGGCACGTCCCGGGAGCCGAAGAGCTCGAGTAGCCGGAAGAGAGCAGGAGTGGCCCAGCCTGCGTCGTCGTCTCGGAAGAAGAACGCGATCGGCGAGCCTCGCTCGGCCAGGACGCGGCGGAGCGGATCGAGCCAGTCTCGCCGCACAACCGGCCGTCGCCGGCTCGACGCGACGAGATCGGCCACGATCCGTGCGCTGGCGCGGGCTCCGTCCCAGTGGAACGCCAGGGACTCAGGCTGGAACGTCCGTAGGGCTTCGAGCGAGCGGGCGAGGCGGGATTCGTCGAGCTGCGCCGGATCGAGCACCCGGAGCGCACCGAGCGCGGCGAAACGTTCGGCTCGGCTCCGTTGTTCGTTTTCCTGCCCGTCACTGAAGGGGACTACAAGGGCCGGAAGACCGGCTCGAATGAGCGCGAGCGCCGTGTTGTACCCGCACTGGCTGAGCGAAGCAGACGCATGAGCGAGCTCGACCGACAGATCGGCAACGGACCGGACGACCTCGACGCCGTGTACGTCCTCCGCCGCCGCCCGCAGCCGGTCCCAGCTCGATCCGGATGCGAACGGCCCGGCGACGACTCGGACGTTGACGTCCGCCTGAAGGAGCGAGCGCGAGCGAATAGCCGTCGCGAGCAGCTGCTCGCCGTACGCCCCGCCCCCAGCCGACACAACGAGGTGCCACCCCGAGGCCGGCGGCCTCGTCGGGGGCACCTTCGCCGGGACGACGAAGCCCGTGTTGTGAATCGGCACCCGGACCGCGCTCTGCGGCCGAAAGGACTCGTCGAGCGTCGCGAACCTCGCGTCCGCATGAACGAGCACGGCGTCGAAGAACGTGTTGAGGACGAGTCCGGCCCGTTCGTCGTGCGCTCTCTGGTGCGCGCCGCGATCGACGAGGATGTCGCGGACCGAGCAGATGACGCGACAGTTCTCCTCGCGCGCGGCCTCGAGAAGCGGAAAGAGCTCGGGAGCGAGCTTCTTGCGTCCGAACGGAAAGAGCTCGATCACGATCGCCGCAGGTGACAGTTCCTCGAAAGTCTCGAGCAACATGCGACGGCGACTCTCGTGGGTCGCGGCGACGTCACCAGTCGACGCGCGCATTCGACCGTCGACCTCGGCTGCGAGCGCCGGCAGCTGCACGATCTCGATGCCCTTCGGAGGACGGAGCCCCGTGGGGTCGTCCCCGCCGCGGACAAACACGACGTCGAAGTCGACCGCGAGCTCCTCGGCGATCAGGTACGACCGAACGAGGTGACCCAGGCCGAGAGAGTGCTGGCAGTGGAAGAGGAGCCTCTGCCGATCCCTCACGAGGCCTCCCCGCTCAGCGTGGCGCGCGCGAGGCGAAGGAGCGCCGGCAGATCGCGCAGCCCCTCGGCCCGGACGCGGGTCACCGCGCGGATGGCACGCTCGGCCAGAAGCGCCGCCGCTGTGTTCCACGCGATCGCCGCGGCCGCAGGTAGCGGCGCGCTCTCCGCGTACGCGTCGAGGAACGCGCGCTGATGGCTCACACCCGTCTGCACGTTGAGCTGACCCGTCACCGACCGGTACTCGATCGCCGCCAGGACGCCACCGAGCTCCGACGCCGGGTCTCCGGCTGCGACCTGCTCGAGGTCGATCAACGTGATCCGCTCGCCGTCGTCGAGCGCGTTCTTCGGATGGGCGTCGCCGTGAAGACAGGCCCACCCCGTCGGCCCTGGACGCCGCTCGACGAGCGTGCGCGCGAGAGCCTGCGCATCCTCGGCGACATCGGGCCGCGCGCGCCCGATCAACGTCGCCGCTAGGCGGACCTCGTCGCGGTCGAAGCGAGTGAACGGCTTGGCCGCCGGCAGCGGTGCGAGCGAATGGAGCGCCGCCAGCGCGCGGCCGTAACGCGCGTACGCAGCTACGGCAGGGACGGACCGAAGGAGCGCGAGCGGCGTGCCCTGCGCGGGCTCGAGAACGAGGACGTTCTCACTTCCTCCCAGCGGCCGCGGAATCGAGGTAGCGCGAGAAAACGTCAACCGTGCGCGGAGCTCGTCGTGGAAGCTTCGTTCGAGCGTGGCGTCGGCGTCCACGTACGCCTTTGCGTACGCGAGCACGTTCGCTCCGCGGTCGCACCGGACGGTGGCGGACTTCTCCGGCGCCCAGGCCACCAGCCCGAGCTCGACGCGTTCACGTCGAAGCACCGTCGCGACCGTCGATGCGAGCTCGGGCAGGTCTCTCAGCTTTCGGTCGTTCGGGTAAACCCAGGCAACGGCGCTGAGCTCGCGCAGCGGTATCACCGGCGGGAGCGGCCGTGTCGGCACCGCATGCTCGTTTGCTTTGCGCGCGATCTCGCTCACGTCGCCCCGAAAGGTTCGCGCTGCAAGCAGGCAGTGCTCGCCCTCGACCTCCACTTCGTGCAAGACACGGAGGCTGCGGCCGACCTGGTATCTCGCCCGAAGTCGTTCGCCGGCCACGACCTCCGCCGGCGCCTCGTCGGCGACTGAGGCAACGAAGACGGCCGGATCGAGCAGAGCATCTCGTTCGGGAACAGCTGCGTCCGGCGCGAACGTATCGGTGAGCGCAGTCGTCACGAGGTGACACCCGCAGGCTCGTCGGCGCCGGCGCTCCAGGAGATCCAGTTACGCCGCCCCGGCGCTTCGGCCCCGACCACCTCGACGATGGTCGCCGTGGGGCTCGAGGTCACCTCGAGCGTGGGGACGGGTTGTCCATCCGCGAGGGGCGCGACGAGCGTCAGGAACGTCGCGTCGCGGCTGCCGTCCGCTACGACGCTCACAACGGGCGCGCGCTCCTTTCGGCCGTAGCGCGGGGCGACCCAGCCGTCCTCGAGCGAAGGCCGGCGCGGGTCGCCGAAGACGAGGGCGAGCCCGGGAGCGAGCACGGTTGTACCGTCGATCCACGTTCGCCCCTGCGCTTCCGGCGTCAGGTGGAACCGGAGGTCGAACCGATGCGGCGTCGCGGCCTCGAGTCGGTCTTCGATCAGCCAGTAATCGCCGGAGACGAAGACGACTCGCCGTGTGTGAATCGCGTCGTACTGCGGACTCACCGCCTGAGCGACGAGCACATCGACTCGATCGTGAGTGTGCCGCCGCAGCAGGCGGCCCTCGGCGACAGGGCCCTTGGGCTTGCCGCGCCGATACGGCGTCTGGTCGAGCCCGTCGATGCTGACGGTGTTGTGAGCGGCCGTCCCTTTGAACCAGCGGCGAAGGTTCGGCGGCTCCTCCGAGTATGTGTAGCGGCCCGGATCGATGACGAGCGGCCGGCCGTCGGCCGCGATCTCGACGCTCAGCAGGTCGTAGTGCCCGTGACCGCCGTCGCCGAGCGGCCCGCAATCGAGGACGAGGAAGCGCTCGTCGGAGAACGCCCGCGCTCCGTCGCCCCAGCCGCTCCTCTGGAAGTAATAACCGCCCGCCGGATATCCGTGGAACCGTTCTGACGGCGGCGTGCCGCGAACGCCGGCGCTCGCGACCCAGCGAAAGTCGTCGCGGTCGAGCAGTTCCGCCGCGAGGCCGAGCAGCTCCTGAAACCCGGCGCTGTCACTGTCGGACAGTGCAGCTATGCAGCCGTCCGGACGGTGGCAGTGCATCGCGAACTCGCACAACCGTCCGAGCAGGTCGTCGAACCCGACCGGCAACGGCACGCCGAAGCGGCGCGCGTTTTCACGCGCCCCGAGCAGAGAGCGAAGCGCCATCAGGTGGTAATGCGTCGATGCTTCGCAGTGCACGCCGTCAGGCCGGAAGTCGACCAGGAGATTTCTGTGCAGTGCGTCCGTGGCGAACGTGAGCAGAGCTCCGTCGCGGTCGAGTGACGGGAAGGCAACGGCGACGAGGAATAGCCCGTACAGCTCGAGCGTCCGGTGGTTACGCGCCGGGGTGAGGTTGTCGCGGAGGTAGGCACTCTCCGCTTCGATGCGCTCGAGCAGGCGTCGCTCGAGGTCTCCGCGTACGTCCTCGAACATCGACCAGGCGTAGATCCAGTTCTGGATCCTCCGGGCGGCGACCTCGGTGCTGTCGCAACCGACCGGCACGCGACGCATGAAGGAATCGACGAGGTTCGACCATGTGGTCTTGAACAGCTCGTCACCCGTCGACCTGCAGGCGTACGCGAGGTCGAGCCCGTAGCCGAACTTCCACCAGTCGATCCGCCATTCCTCGTCGGCAGGCAGATCGGCTCCGTGCCAGTCCGGATCGCGGCCGGTGTGGAGTGTTACACCGAGATGCGTGAACGACCCGTTCGCAACTGCGATCGCACGTTCGAGGTCCTCGTGCTGCTCGGCGACGACACAGAAGACAGGTCGCGGCCGGATTCGCATCGGCACGGCGACCGTCACAGCGTCCTCCGGAAAAGCGCGGCCACTTCCCCGGCCAGCCGCTCGCCGTCGAAACGCTCGGCAATCGTGCTGCGTCCTCCGTCGCCGAGCCGGTGCGCAAGGTCACGATCGTGACCAACCCGCGCCAGGGCCGCGGCCAGCGCGACGGGATCGTCCGGCTCGACGAGCAGGCCGTTGACGCCGTCGGCGACAAGCTCAGGGATTCCCGAAACGCGCGTCGCAACGATCGGAACCCCGCAAGCCATCGCCTCTGCGATCACGTTCGGGATGCCGTCGCGGTCGCCGTCGGCGAGGATCCTGGACGGGGCCGCGAGAACCGAAGCCGCCCGATAGGCCTCGAACAGCTCGGCCTGCCCGAGCGGTCCTCGGAAACGAACGCGGCGCTCGAGACCCAGACGTCGAGTGAGCTCGCGGAGCTCGCCTCCTTGCTCGCCTTCCTCGCCGACGACCTGCAGCTCGACGTCGACGTTCTCCGCGACGAGCAGCGAGCATGCCTCCAAGAGCACGTTGAACCCCTTTTTCGGAACGAGGCGGCCGACGGCGAGCACGCGCAGCCCGCCGTGCAGGGGCACCGGACGCCCGTTGCGACCAGCGAGGAGGGCAGCAAAGTCGGCGTTTAGCCCGTGATAGACGCGATGGACGACCGCCTCCGGCGCGACGGTCTGCAGGTGGCGGCGGTTCACCTCCGTGCAGCCGATCGCGAACTCGGCTGCGAGGAGCTTCCGGCGCAGAAGGCCCGCCGGGTTCAACGACGGAGACCACACGTCCTTCGCATGACCCGTGAACGAGAACGGCAGACCGGTGATCATCCCGGCGAGCCAGGTCACCGTCGTCGTGCCGTGGGCGAAGTGAGCATGCAGGTGTCCGACGTCGCCCTCGTCGAGCACCGCGTCCGCGAGAGCCGTGGCGCGCAGGAACTCCTTCACGTACAGCTTTCGCGGCGGCGACCAGCGCCCGCGCCGCGCACGCACCGACTGTGCCGTCGCGGCGGCAGCCGCACGCAGCACGCCGCCGGGCCGCTTTCGCAATGTCCGCCTTAGCGAGCCGGCGAACAGCGGGAGGTTCTGTCGCAGCCACGGGACGAACGGCTGCTCGCGCAGCGACGTCGCGTCGGGGAGGTATCTGGGCCGCGCCGCGATCCGCTCGACGACCGGATGGTGGCGTTCTTCGTCGCGTGGCTTCAGCACGTAGAGGCGAATCGGAATCCCTTCGCGCTCGACGCGGTAGATCTCGCTGGCGATGAAGACCTCGGACAGGCGCGGATACCCCTTCAGCACGTAGGCGACCGCCCGGTTAGCCATACGCCTCCTCCAGGACGCGGCAGAAGCGGCGCGTGCAGTCCGCGAGCCCGAACTTGCGCTCGGCCGTGCGGCGACCCGCTCGGCCGGCGCGGACGAGCAAGTCACGGTCGCCGACGAAGCGCTCGATCGCATTGGCAAGGGCGGCCGGGTCGCCGGGGGCAACGAGCCGGCCGCTGATCCCGTCGGTCACGGCAGCGGGAATCGCGCCGACGCGCGTCGCAACGACCGGCCGCGCGGACGCCATCGCCTCCAGCACGACGTTGGGCAGACCATCGCGGTCCCCCGTCCCGTCGGTGACCGATGGGACAACGACGACGTCCGCATCCGCATACTCGCCCGGGAGCTCGTCGTGCGTTCGCCCGCCGACGAGCGCGACCCGCTGCCCCAGACCTCTGCGCGCTATCTGCGCTTCGAGGCGCTCGCGCTCCGGCCCGTCGCCGACGATCCGCACCTGAAACGGTGTGTCGGCAAGCGCGGCCGCCGCGACAAGGACGTCGAATCCCTTCTTCTCGACGAGGCGACCCACCGCGAGGACCCGTCGGACACCGTTCCGGCGGGGCTCCGTCGGAGCAAAACGTTCGAGATCGACGCCGTGCGGAACCACGTGCAGGCGTCCGTTCGCGGCAGGGATCTCCTGCGCGACGTCCTCGTTGCAGGCGATGACGCAGGCGGCTTCCTCCGTCTGACGCGCCAGCGCGGTCACAGAGACCTTGCGGGCGTCGCGTGCATGAACCGAGAAGCCGTGGCGCACTCCGAGCCTGCGCGCGGCCGCCGCGGCAACGGCGGCGGGTGTGTGCGCGAAGTAGCCGTGGACAGCGTCGACCCGCGTGCTCTCGAGCGCCGCAGCGAGAACCGCTGCCTGCGACTGGACCGTTCCAGACGGCAGAATCCGCACCGGCGATCGCAGTTCTGCCGCGTCGGGATGAGGCCGCAGTCCGTCGCCCGCCTTCGTTGCGAAGACTGCTGCGAGCATCCCCGCGCGATCGAGCGAAATGAGCTCACCGAGGGCGAACGTCTCGGAGCGCCGAGGAAAACCGCTCGTGACGACGGCGACCCGCGTTTTCAAAGCTCCGTCGCCATCTGCTCCGCCGCGCCGACAAACGCTTCGACGCGATCCGGCCAATCGGATTGCTGGTGCCGGAACGGCGCCGCCGAGCGCGCAAGGATCGAGGCCGTGACGTACCACTCGACGCCGTCGGGACGCATGCCGTATCCCTCGGCCAGCAAGGCGAGCGTTTCATGAACGGCGTCGATGTCGCCCTCGCCGCCACGCACGGCGTGCGCGGCGTAGCGACCGAGATCGTCGGCCCGCGGAGCAGCGCAGAGCTCGTCGACGTCGACCAGCGTGAGGCCCCGCTCGCCGGCGATCAGCTGCCCGGGCTCGAAGTCGCCGTGCGCGACGACCAGCGGCATGTGGGCCGGCAGCCGCGTCGCCAGCGTCTCGGCGAGCTTGTCGACCCGGGCAGTCAGTGCCGGAACAAGTGTGGCCGCGAGCGTCGCACCGCGTCCCGCCTCGGCGAGGCGCTCTGGCGCGTTGACGGCGCGGAGCCCCGCCGCCGAAAGCGCGTGCAGACCGCGGAGCAACGCGCCGCCAGGCCCTGCTCCCTCGAAACAGCTCGGCGCGTCTCCGCCGACAAAACCTTGAACCGTCGTGCGCAACTCGGCCGCAACGCGCTCGAGCGTGGCGTCGCCGAAGCGCTCGCGCGTCATGCGCTCGAGCGCGGCGGCGGCACGCCGCCACTTCTCCTCCGACGCATACAGCTTGGCGACGTGCGGCCCGAACCGAAGAGTCGCCCGCGCGAACGGCTTGTACCCGAGGCGCTCACGCGGCTCGTTTGGTTCGATCCCCAACTTCGCCGCGAGCTCGTGCGGCGGAAGTCGCAGCGCCGGCAGTGCCCGGTCGTGCGGCCACAGCTGCACGAGGCAGCCCGCCTCCTTGGCATCCAGGAGCGCCACCGCTCGCAACAGCGTCTCTCCGGCGGCCACCTCGTACTGGACGACGAGACGGCGTCGAGGCTTATAGCGGACGGCGACGACACGCACGCTGTCGGGAGCCACGCGAAGCGATCCGCGCAGGACGCCCGCCGCGGCTTCGGCGTCGAGCAGGCGGCGAAGGTTCGGCAGGCACGGGTCTGCCGGCGGGATGGCAACCGTCCGCTCTCGGGTCGTCATTCGACGAGCTCCAGGAGCGCGCCGACAGCGCGGTCGAGCCCGTCGAGCCTCGGCAACGTCTCGTCGTCGAGATCAGGCGGCGACTCGATCAGGCGGAGGACGGCTTCGGCGAGCGTGGCCGGCGTGCATTGCAGGAGCGGTAGCGTGGTCGCGAGCCCGCGCGCCGCAAGCAGATCCGCGCGTAGAGACTGCTCGCGGCTCGGGCCATGACGCGGGACGATCACGGCGGGCACGCGATGCGAGAGAACGTCGCACACGGTGTTGTATCCGCCCATGCCGACGACGACGCTCGCACGGCCCATGAGCGTCGGCATGTTGTCGACGAACCGGCGCACCCGAGCGCCCGTCCGCTTTCCGATCACGCGAAGGCGCTGGTAGTCGGGGTCCTGCATCAGGGGGCCGGTGATCGCCGTCCAGTTGACGCGCTCACCGAGGTCCTCCTCGACCGTCTCGAGCGCCTCGACACTCGCAGACAGCATCGGATAGCCGTCGGCACCACCACCGGAAGTCGAGAGAAGCCGCGGCTCGCTGGAATCCCGCCGACGCGAAACGGCGTCGGGGGCACCGAGAAAACCGACGTATCGCGGCAGCTCCGCCGGAAGCCCGTACTTGGCGAAGTCGAACCAGTCCGGATCGCCGTAGACGAGCACGAGGTCGTAGAGCTCCGAGAGGGCTTCTCGGCTTCCGTCAAGGTCCCACGTCTCGGCCACCGAGCCGGCGTCGTCCAGGATGTCGCGAAACCCGATCGCTGCCCGCGCGTCACGGCGTCGCCGGAGCTCCTCCAGCGCCGGCTCCAGCTCCCGCTCGACGCCGAGCGGCAGGTAGTCGGCGACGAGCAGGTGCGGACGGTACGCCCGGACGGTCTCGAGAATGATCGTCCGGCGCAGGCGGAGCAGATGCTCCATCTCGATATCGAGCGACTGCGGACGCCACCGCCCGGCCGCCTGCTTTCGGACCGACGGCAGCTTGACGTAGTCGACGTTCGGAATGGACGGCAGCTCGTGCAACCCCGCCGAGCCCGTGATCAAGAGGATGTCGGCATTCGGCCGCTGTCGAAGCAGCGCCTGAGCAAGCCGCGTGTTCCGGGTCACGTGGCCGAGGCCGAACCCGTTATGTGAGTAGAAGGCAACCCTGAGGCTCACAGATGCCCACCCTGAGCGACGCTTTCACCGCCCCAGACGTGCTCTACGGGCGGCGGCGTGGGCCGGTTTCCGGCGCCCGGGTCTAGCG
>JBKPMS010000165.1:0-19437 GCA_046732275.1 Actinomycetota bacterium
GGCCATGCTCGGCTTAGCGGATAACGGTAGTGGTACTAATACCCAGGGCCATGGTTTTCAGCCATGCTACACAGGGCCAGATCTCTCGTGCGTGGCATTTCCGGCTCTTGCCCACCCGATATGGCGGTGGGGCCGGGCTCCGGTCGCCGTGAGCGGCGTCCTTCTCGCTTCGGGCTCAGGGTGCCTCTTCGGCGGATTCCTGGTCGCAGTGCGGACGGCCCTGCGCGGCCGGGCCTCTCCCGCTCTCGGGGCCTTCGGCCTCGTCGTGGTGGCGCTGATGGTGGCGGTCGTGGCCAGCGTGGTGCCGGGCGTCGACCGGCACGGCCTCTCGGCGCGCGAAGTGGCGGGGTTGCTGGTCGCCGGGGCAATCGTCCCCGGCCTCTCCCATGTCCTCTTCGTGCGCGCGATCCGCGACGCGGGGCCGTCCCGGTCCGGGGTCGTCGTGGGCGCTGCCCCGCTCGTCTCGGTCCTGATTGCCCTGGCCTTCCTGCACGAGCCGTTCCGCCCCGTTGCCGCGGTGGGCGCCGCGCTGATCGTCTCCGGGAGCGCGGCGCTTGCGTGGGAGCGCTCGCGTCCGCCGGGATTCAAGGCCATCGGCCTCGCGTTGGCCGCCATGGTCGCGGTGCTGTTCGCCGTTCGCGACAACCTGGTCCGCGCGACGGCGGACGGTGGTGGCTTACCCCCGGCCCGGTCCACCGCGGTGACGCTGGCGGCCGCCGCGGTGGTGGTGTCGATCATCTTCGCCTTCGATGAGCGGGGGCGACCGCGCGGCCGCCAGCTCGTCGCGGCCGTCCGCGTCTTCGCCCCCGCCGGCCTGCTCTTCGGCACCGCCTACATCGCCCTGGTTGCAGCGTTCGACCATGCAACCGTGGCGGTCGTCTCGCCGCTGAACGCGACGCAATCGCTGTGGGCGATCCTGTTCTCGGCCGCGCTGCTGGGGCGCACCGATGCCGTCGGCGGCCGCGTCGTGATCGCCGGCGTTTTCGTCGTGCTCGGCGCGACGGCGATCGGCGTCAGCCGGTAGCCGCGCCGGGCTCCCACACCGCGAAGATCCGGACCGGCGACCCCGTGGCGCCGACCAGGCGCAGGGGCGCCACGATCACGTCGAACCCCTGGTGTCTCGGGATGCGGTCGATGTTGTTGACCACCTCGGTGTGGTTGACCAGCCGCTCGCCGTGGGCAGTGTGGTTCGGGTACGTCATGTCCGCCGGGTTGTCCGTCGACACCGCATCGGTGAGCACGTTGACAATCCCCTGGTCGAGGATCCAGCGGGACGCCTCCCCGTCGAGCCCGGGGTAGTCGGTGACGAAAGCCCGAGCGTCGTCCCATTTTCTGCCGACGCCCGTGAAGTACAGGAGCGTCCCGCCCGCTGGCAGCCGTTCGAGCCCAGCGTCGTCCATGGCACGGCGGACGCGGTCGAGCGTTATGTGCGTCCGGGGCGCGACGTCGGAAACGTCGATCCAGGCCCCTTTGGTGAAGCAGTGCTCGATCGGGAAGGCGTCGATGGTCAGATCCGGGCGGTCCGGATTGAAGTGGTAGACCGCGTCCATGTGGGTGGAGTCGTGGTCGCACAGCGCGAGTCCCTTGACCGCATAGCCCCGGAACGGGGTTTCGCCCATGCGCAGGCGCGACTCCTCGTGCGTCAGGTGGTCCCACATCGCCACCTTCATGTGGCCCGGGTAGACGGGGATGTCGGGGGATATCTCGCGCGTGAGGTCGAGTACGTTCAGGCGCCTGCCAAGCAGTGTGATCTCGGCTGTGTCCGCGTAGCTCTGCGTGGGCGCGTTGGACCGTTGCACGGTCATGGTTCAGCTCCTGCGTCGTGGGCGTGGTGGTTTCTTGGGATGCGCCTCGACATCCAGCGGCTCGCCGTTGAGCGCCGCCGACGCCTCGATCGGGACGGGCTCGGCGAGCGCCGCCTCTGCGTAGCACCCGCCCCGCGCGTTGTGGATCAGCGCCGCGATCAGCGGCGGGTCCTCATCGGACTCGACCTCGACGTGCGACCGGACGCCGCGGCACTTCGACGCGATGGTCCCCGCCAGGACCGAGCCTTCGCTGTACCACTCGATCCTCGCATCGACGCGGATCCTGCGGAGCTTGACATCGAGCATGTGTCCGTACCGGACCATCTGGGTCAGCAGTCAGGTCACCACCCCCGCGCCGAAGTAGTCGAGCGGGAAGGGATGCTCGTTGTCGCCACCCAACGACGGCGGCTCGTCGCTCGTGATCGTGAACTCACGGATCGTGGCCTGGTGCTTCATGCGGTCAAGGTGGATGCCCCGCACCTCGACCGAGACGTCCCGGTGCGCGATGCGCGGATCGAGTCCCTCGGGAACACGTTCTGGCTCCATCGGCATCCTCCTCAGCTCCAGACCAGGGCGCCGCGGCCCAGCAGCCGCCCTTCGCGAAGTGCATCGTGGATGTGCTCTACCTCGTCGATGCCGGCACGGGCACCGATCACCGGTGAAACGCGGCCCTCGGCGACGAGTCGCGCCGCCTGGACGACCTCGTGCCGGCTCGCGTAGCGCGATCCCATGACCTCGCTCTGCGCGAAGACGAGATCGCGCGGGCTGACCGCGAAGTCGACGTTGCGGAACGTGGTCAAGGTCACCAGTCGCCCGTCGGTGGAGAGGTGCGCCAGCGACCAGCTCAGGCTGGCGGGCGTCCCGAGCAGATCCACCACCACGTCGGCGGTGCCCTCCCACGCCGGCGGCAGCAAGACCGCGCCGAAGTCGCCGGACTCCGCGGCGGCCACTCCCAGCTCGTCGCGAAGGTAGGCCAGCTTCGCCGGCGCGACGTCCAGACCGACCACATCTGCCCCGTACACCCGTGCGACCTGGACCATGTGGACGCCCACGCCACCCCCGGCGGCCACGACGGCAACTCGCTCGCCGGGCGCGATGCGCGCGCGGCGAGCGACGTGGACCGGGGTGGCGATCGCGTCGGGAATGGCGGTGGCAAGGACCGGATCGAGACCGTCCGGCAGCGGGATCGCGTTGCGGTCGGGCAGGACGGCGAGCTCGGCGTAGCCTCCGTCCCGCTGGACGCCGACGAACCCCTCGAGCGCGTCGCACAGCGACTCCTCACCGGCAAGGCAGCGAGCGCACGCGCCGCAGAAGAGGTAGAAGTAGGCCGCCACATGGCGGCCCACTCGCTCCGCGGGAACGCCGGCTCCGGTGGCCACGACGGTGCCGACGAATTCGTGCCCTGGGACGCGTGGAAGGTCATCGGGATCGTCACCCAGATCGCCGCGAATGCAGTTGAGCACCGTCAGGCCGACCCCGCATGCCTCGACGCGTACCAGGACCTCCCCCTCGCCCGGCTCGGGATCGGCAAGCTCGATGGGCTGTGGCGTATCGCCCCAGCGGGCGAGGCTCCGACCCCTCATCGCGGGTCAGGCAGGGCGGTCGCCCGCGCGTCGCCGCCGATCGTCCGCGAGACGCTCGAGCCGCTTGTCCACCGTGATCGCATGGGCCCACATGTGCTCGGCGTGGCAGATGTCGCGGGTCGGCGGACCCACGAGGCGGGTGCCCTCGTCGGAAGTCACGCGCTGATAGGTCAGCGTCTTGAGGAACCTCCCCACCCATAGGCCACCCGTATAGCGCGCCGCACGACCGGTGGGGAGGACATGGTTGGTCCCGATCGCCTTGTCGGAGTAGGCCACGGTCGCCGACTCACCCACGAAGAGCGAGCCATAGTTGTGGAGCCGCCCGAGGTACCAGTCGTCGTCTCCGGTTTGCACCTCCAGATGCTCGGGCGCCCACTCGTCGGCCAGGGCAGCCGCGGCCTCGCGATCGTCGACCAGCGCTATCGCGCCGTAGTCACGCCAGGCTTCGCCGGCCGCCGACCCGCTGGGCAACTCGTCGAGTTGACGGTCGACCTGGGCGAGGACCTCGCGGCCGAGCGACTCCGAGGTCGTGATCAGGAGGGCCGGAGAAGTCGGCCCATGCTCGGCCTGGCCGATCAGGTCGGCGGCGACGATCTCCGGGTCCGCGGTCTCGTCGGCGATGACCAGCACCTCGGTCGGACCAGCCAGGAGGTCGATGCCGGTGCGGCCGAACAGCTGGCGCTTCGCCTCGGCCACGTAGGCGTTCCCGGCACCCACCAGCATGTCCACCGGCCCGATGTCCTCGATGCCGAACGCCATCGCGGCGAGGCTCTGGACACCGCCGATCGCGAAGATGGCATCGGCACCGGAGGTGGCCATCGCATGGAGCATGGCCGGGTAGATGCCCTGGGCGTCGCGCGGTGGGGCGCACGCCACCACATGCTCGACGCCGGCCACCTTGGGGACGATCACCGTCATGAACGAGGACGCGAGCATGGGCAGGCGTCCCCCCGGAACGTAGGCGCCCACGCTGCTGACGGGGACGTGCTTGTGCCCCAGAACGACGCCCGGCAGCGTCTCACGCTCCACGTCGCTGAGCGTCGCGCGCTGCAGCTCCGCGAAACGCCGCACCTGCTCCTGAGCGAAGGCGATGTGCTCGAGCAGGCCGTCGTCCAGCGAGGCCGTTGCCTTCCGCACTTCGCTCTCCGTAACACGGAAGTCGGGGGGATCCCATCCGTCGAGCTCGCGCGAGTAGGCGCGCACGGCGTCAGCGCCTTCGCGCTCGATCCGCAGCAGCATCTCCGAGACGCGCGCGGCGATCTCCGGATCGCCGGGCCGGCCGCGCTCCTTGGCGGCGGGCTTGATCCAGCGCTCGCCCACGGTCACCACGCGACCCACCCCCCATCCACGAGCAGGATCTGTCCCGTGATGAGGCTGGCGGCGGGCGACGCGAGGAAGGCCACGGCCGCGCTGACCTCCTCGACCCGGCCGATGCGGCCCATCGGTATCCGCCGCAGCACGTCGGCGCGGAACTCCTCGTCGGCGAACATCGGCGCGGTCAAGGGCGTCTCGATGAACGTCGGCGCCACCGCGTTCACGGTGATGCCCCGTGGAGCCCACTCCACGGCGAGGGCCTTGGTCAGGCCGTTGACGGCGTGCTTGCTCGCGCAGTAGGCCGCGCGCCCCGCGTAGCCGACCGATCCCATCTGCGAGGAGACGTTCACGATGCGCCCGCCGCCGCCGCGCTCGAGCAGGGCGGCGCCCGCCTCGCGGCACACGAGAAACGTGCCGCGGAGGTTGGTGTCGAGGACCAGGTCCCAGTCGGCCGTCGTATACCTGTGCGTGGGCCCCGTCCGGTTGAGGCCGGCACTGTTGACGACGATCGACAGGTCGCCTTGCGTGCGCGCGGCCGCCACGGCGCCCGCCACGTCGCCGGGGTCTGTGACGTCGCCGACGCACGGGACGGCCTCGCCCCCCAGCGCATCCGCGCCGGCCGCCACCTCTTCGAGCTCGCCGCGGGAGCGTGCCATGAGCGTGACGGTCGCGCCCCGCTCGACCAGGGCCAGCGCGCAAGCGCGGCCGATGCCACGCCCCGCGCCGGTAACCAGCGCGTGCTGTCCGTCGAGGCGCATCTCCGGCAGACGTGGCGCGACCGCAGACTCGGTGCCCATCATCTCTCTTGGTATCGCCTGCGCGATAGCACGACTAAACCAATATTTACACCACGTAAGCGATGCTTACGGCGCCGCTACGTCTCGGCGAAGATTCGGCATGGCGCCGCTTCCGCTTGATCGAGCAGGAAGAACGGTGCCAGCAGGCGGAAGCGCGGACGATCGATCGCGCCGAGGTGCGTGGCCTGTTCGACGAGGGGGAGCCCCTCCCCGAGCAGCTTGCGGTGGACCACGAAGTCCTCGGAGGTGAAGTCGTCGAGCGCCGCGGCGTACTCCTCGAAGAAGTCGAAGACCACGGCCGTGGGCCGTCGCTCGACGATCCAGTCGGCGGCGTCCTCGGTCAGGTACGGCGATTCGACGTAGAAGCGCGGGAAGTCGCCCCACGCGTGGTCCGTCCAGTCGGTGCGGATGACCAAGATGTCGCCCTCTTCGATCGGCGCGCCGGCGGCATCCAGGCGCGACGCGTCGATCGCCTCGCGAGGACCGACGTCCGAGCAGTCCACCACGGCGGCCTGCCCGATGACCGCGGTCAGGGGCGTGGCACCGATGGCATCGCCGTCGGCAAAGACGTGCCACGTGCTGTCGACGTGAGAGCCCGTATGCAGGAGGGCCGCCATGCTGCTCACCTGCCAAAAACCGGGGCCGCGGCGATGATGCTCGATCGTCACGGGAGCGCCCCCCGAGGCGGGCGGGCCGGCCGTCGTCCGGTCCACGATGACGCTGAGGTCGACGATAGGGCTCACGTCACTCCGGCGACGTCGAGCACCACGCGCCCGACCACTTCGTTGGCCTCGAGCGCGGCGAGGGCATCATTGGCCTCCTCGAGCGGTGTCACCCGGTCGACGACCATGCGCACGCGACCGTCGGCGACGAGCCGGATCGCCCGTGCGAGCTCGTCGCGCTGCACGTAGCGCGACCCGATGAGCTCGACCTCCTCGAGGACGAAGCGCGCCGCCGGGACCGCGAAGCTCGTGTCGACGGCGTAGCCGACAGCGACGATGCGGCCGCCGGGACGGACCAAGCGCTCGGCCTGCCCGATGGTGGCATCCCGGCCCACGGCGTCGACGACGACATCGGCACCCTCGCCGCCCGAGGCCGCGAGCAGCTCGGCTTCGATACCGGCGGCATCGCCACGCCAAGCGTCGAGGCCAAGCTCGTGGGCGGTCGCGATCGCCCGGTCCGAGACGTCCAGACCGATCGCCAACGCGCCGACGGCATTTGCCACCTGAAGCGCGTGCAATCCGACGCCGCCGAGGCCGATCACGACGACCCGCGTCCCGGCCACGACCCGCCCGCGCGTGACCACCGACCGATAGGCGGTGCCCAGCGCGCACGTCATGGGCGCCGCGTGCACCGCATCGATGCCGGGCGGAACGGGTGTGAGCCGGTCGATCGGAGCCACGACCCGTTCCTGGAATCCGCCGGGATGGGTGAAGCCCATCCACGCCTGGGGCTCGCGGCAGATGTTCTCCTGGCCGGCCCGGCAGCGGTCGCAGCGGCGGCACGGCCACACGTGGTGGACGACCACCACAGTGCCTGGCTCGAGCGCCCCGCGCGGCTCCGTGTCCAGAACGCGCGCGCAAATCTCGTGCCCGGGGACGTGGGGAAGAGTCAGATCGGGGCTGTAGGGCATCTTTCCCCGCGCCGTCTTGACGTCGCTGAAGCAGACCCCGCACGTGAGGACCTCGAGGAGCGCGTGCCCGGGGCGCAGGTCGGGCGCGGGCAGCTCCATCCGCTCGAGCGGGCGTCCGTAATCGCAGACGGCCATCCCCCTCATCGACGGCTCCCGGGCCCATGTGCGCGGCGTGTCGGCGTCAGCCGCCGGCCAGTGCCTGCTCCGCTCGCCAATGACATGGCCTGACGCTTACCCGAACGCCCGGGGGTCATGTAAGTGATGCTAAAGCCGGCCGGACGAACGGGGTCGCCCAGCGCTTGCCCGTCCTTTCGCCACCGCCACAACTCGCCGGAGCCCGCCGACCTCGACGCCTGACTATTCAGTCCGATTGCGGTTAGACCATGGCGATGGCGGGAACTTGAAGTGACGCTACACGCTTCCAACCCTACTAAGGCCATGGAGGAACTCTCGGGAGGGAGAGACCTCGGAGGAGCAGCGCTCGCAGCACGCGCGCCATCTGCACCAGCAGGCGGCGCCGTCCGAGCGTTGTGGATTGGCGGCCGCGAGCGGCCGGCGTCGGACGGGGGGTCGTTCGAGGTGGAGAACCCCGCCACGGGCGCTCCCGACTATGTCGTCGCCCGCGGCGGGCCGGCCGACGTCGATCTGGCCGTACAGGCGGCACGCCGCGCCGCTGCGAGTGCCTGGTCGGCGATGCACCCGCGCGAGCGGGGCAAGGTCCTGAGGCGGGCGGCGGGGATCATCGCGGAGCGCGCCGACCAGATCGCCGAGATCGAAACGCGCTCGGTGGGCCGCCCAGTGCGCGAGATGCGCCAGCAGGTCGGCAGGGTGCCGGAATGGCTCGAGTTCTTCGCCTCGGTCGCCGAGACGCACGAGGACCGACTCGTCCCCGCGGTCGGTCGGATCATGAACTACGTCCGGCGGCTGCCGCTCGGCGTCATAGCCCAGATCACGCCGTGGAACCACCCGCTCATGATCACGATCAAGAAGGTGGCCCCGGCGCTGGCGAGCGGGAACAGCATCGTGGTCAAGCCCTCGGAGCTGGCACCCGTGGCCCCGCTCGAGCTGGCTCGCGCCCTCGTGGAGGCGGGCATCCCCGAGGGAACCGTCAACGTCGTGGCGGGCTTCGCCGATGCGGGGGCGGCGCTAACCGGGCACGAGGGCGTCGACCGGGTCGACCTCACCGGCGGCACGGAGACGGGCCGCCGCGTCGCCGAGGCAGCGGGGCGCCGGCTGGTACCCGTCCAGGCCGAGCTCGGCGGCAAGACGCCGGTGGTCGTCTTCGACGACGTCCCCACCGACGTCGCGGTGGCCGGGGCGGCGTTCGCCGGGTTCGTCGCCAGCGGTCAGAGCTGCATCGCCGGAACCCGCCTCATCGTCCACCGTCGCCGTTACGACGAGGTCGTCGCGGCGCTGGCGGACCGCGCCAACCGCATCCGCATCGGCGACCCCCTGGACCCCATGACCCAGATGGGCCCGTTGGCGTCCGAGCGCCAGCTCGCGCGGGTCCTCGCGCTCGTGGAGTCCGCGCGCGAGGACGGGGCGACCGTGGTGGCCGGTGGCATCAGGTTGACCGGCGAGCCCTATGACCGCGGCTACTACATGGGCCCGACCGTGATCACCGGCGTCACGAGCGACATGCGGATCATGCGCGAGGAGATCTTCGGTCCTGTCATCACCGTCGAGGCGTTCGAGGACGAGGCCGAGGCCCTCGCTCTGGCCAACGACTCGCCGTATGGCCTCGGCGCGGCGGTTTGGACCCGCGACCTTCAGCGCGCGCATCTCGTCGCACACGGGATTCGCGCGGGAACGGTGTGGGTCAACGACCACCACCGCATCGATCCGGCGTCTCCGTGGGGCGGCTTCAAGGACTCGGGCATCGGCTTCGAGAACGGCGTCGCCGCCTTCGACGACTACACGGTCGCTCAGAGCGTCCTCGTGAACCTCGATCGCTCCCCGTTCGACTGGTTCGGCGACGGCGCCGGTGAGCTCAGGTACAGCTGAGGGGGATCAGGTGAGTCTTCACGAATTCTGGCTGCAGCTCCTCAACGGGATCACGTTCGGGGCGCTGCTGTTCCTTGTGTCAAGCGGCTTCACTCTGATCTTCGGGTTGATGCGCGTCGTCAACCTCGCCCAGGGATCGCTCTACCTCCTCGGCGGCTATATCGGCCTGAGCGTGGTCCGCGCCACCGGCAGCTACTGGCTGGCGCTGTTGGGCGGCGCGGTGGCGATCGCCATCCTCGGGCTTGCCATCGAACGGGGGCTGTTGCGGCGCGTTCAGGGCAAGACGATGTCGGAGATCCTGCTGACGGTCGGCCTCTCCTTCATCGCCGCCGACCTGGCCCTGGCGATCTGGGGGGGGGATCCCATCACGCTGTCCCTGCCGGCTGGCATCGAGGGCAAGACCACGCTCCTGGGCGTCACCTATCCGGTCTTCCGGCTTGTGGTGCTGGGGCTCGGGATCATCGTGGCGGTCGGACTCTGGGCTCTGCTCGAGCACACCCGCATCGGCGCCATCGTCCGCGCCGGCGTCGACGACCGCGAGATGGTTGCGGCCCTGGGGATCAACGTGAAGGCCGTCTTTACCGGTGTGTTCGCGCTCGGCGCGTTTCTGGCCGGGCTGGCGGGCGTGGTGGGCGGCGCCTACCTGAGCCTGTACCCGGGCGCCGACACGGAGATCCTCACCTACTCGCTCGTGGTGGTGGTCATCGGCGGGCTCGGGAGCCTGAGGGGGGCGATCCTGGGCAGCCTTCTCGTCGGGCTGATCTACGACTTCGGGCAGTCGCTGGTGCCCGACCTCGCGTACTTCGTCGTGTTCGCGCCCATGGCGCTGGTCCTGATCCTGCGGCCGCAGGGCCTGTTCGGGAGAGCCGGATGAGGACGCTCACCTCGCGTCTCGGCCCCCCCGCCGCCGATCGGTCCTCGGGCACGGCATGGGCCTACCGGGTCAAATGGCTGGCGCTCCTCGCCGCCGTGGTGGTGGCGCTGGCCCTGCCGTACCTCGTGACGGCGTTCTGGGTCAACATCGCCACCCAGGCGCTCATCTTCGGACTGTTCGCGCTCTCGATCAACCTCATCTCGGGCTACGGCGGGATGATCACCCTCGGCCAGGCCGGGCTCCTCGGGGTCGCCGGGTACGGCGTCGCGATCCTGACCACCCACAACGGGTGGCCGCTCGGGGCTGCGGTGGTCGCCGCGCTGTTGATGTGCGCGCTTGCCTCCGCGTTCTTCGGGGCGTTGGTGGTGCGGGCACGCGGCACGTATTTCGTGATGATCACCCTCGCCGAGGGCATGGTCGTCTGGGGCATCGCGCAGCGTTGGGGCGACCTGACCGGCGGTGAGAACGGCATCCCGGGGATTCCGAAGCCGTCGTTTGCCCTGGCGTACTGGCAGTACTACTGGTTCGCGCTCGCCGTGGTTGCCGTGTGCACCGTGCTGATCGCCCGGCTCGTGCGCTCGCCATTCGGGCTCTCGCTGAAGGGCATCCGCGAAGCCGAGGACCGCTTGGCGCCGCTCGGCTACCACGTCGCCGTGCACAAGCTCATCGCGTTCACCATCTCGGGGATCTTCGCCGGGGTCGCCGGCGTGCTCCTGGCGATGTACAACAACTTCATCGGGCCGAGCGACGTGTTCTTCCTCGCGTCGGCGGCGGGCCTGCTGATGTCGATCCTCGGTGGCATCGGGACGCTGACCGGCGCCTACGTGGGGGCGACCATTGTCATCGTCATCGAGAACTGGGTCAGCTCGCACTTCGAGCGCTGGCAGACCTTGCTCGGGGTCGTCTTCGTGCTCGTGATCCTCTTCGCGCCCGATGGCATCGTCGGCGCGTGGACGCGGCTCGTGTGGGCCCCGCTGCTGCGCCGGCTCGGCGCGGAGAAGGAGGCGGTCGCCGCCCAAACGGCGGCGACCAGCGCCGCCGGTGCAACCGTCGCCGCGGGGGGCACCGGACCAGCGGTGGCGGACGGGGACGGGAGGACGAGAGGTCCTGCCGGGGCGGCGGCCGGGGCATCGGGACGTGCGCAATCCCAGATGGCGAGAGGGCAGACCGAACCAGACCAAGAGGGGGCAAGGAGATGATGGGCATGAAGTCACCGTGGGCAGCCGCCGGAACCATCGTGGCCGTGGCGGTCATCGCTGCCGGATGCGGCGGACCGAGCGGCGGTGGCGGCGGAGGGGGCGGCGAAGGCGGCGGCTCCGAGGGCACGATCCATGTCGGCACCCTGTTCCCGACCAGCGGGACGGTGGCAGCCGCCGGCACCGACATGCTCAACGGGTGGAAGCTGTGGTGGAAGCTGCACGGCGACAAGGTGGGCGGACGAACGATCGAGTCCACCCAGGAGGACACCGCCGGCGATCCCAACACGACGCTGACCAAGGCGCGCAAGCTCGTGCAGGAAGACCAGGCGTCCATCACCGTTGGTCCGCTCCTGGCCAACGAGGCCTACGCGCTCGCGGGCTACCTCAAGGAGAACCCCAACGTCGTCGGCTTGAACCCGGCGGGGTCGTCGGACGACCTGAGTCAGCGCAAGCGCGTCGACAACTTCATCCGGGCAGGCGGCTGGCAGAGCTCCAGCCCGACGCAGCCGGCCGGAGTGTGGGCCGCACAACAGGGCTGGAAGCGCGCGATCACGCTGTGCTCCGACTACGCGTTCGGCTACGAGAACTGCGGCGGGTTCGCCAACACGTTCACGGATAACGGCGGCAAGATCGTCAAGCAGCTGTACGCCCCGATCGGCACGTCCGACTACAGCTCCTACCTCGCCCAGATCGACCCGAAGTCGGTGGACGGCGTGTTCGTCCAGTCGGTCGGCGCGGATGCCCCGAAGTTCATCAAGGCCTGGAGTGACCTCGGCCTCAAGGGCAAGGTCCCGCTGATCACCAACGAGACCACGTTCGAGCAGTCGACGCTGCGCGGGATCAAGAATGACGATCCGGTCGGCCTGCAGTCCTTCGCCCACTACGCCGAGGGCCGCCCGTCACCGGCAACGCAGCAGTTCGTCGCCGCCTACAAGAAGGCCTACGGGCAGATGCCGGGCTATTACTCCTGCTCGACCTACACCGCGGCGCAATGGTTGAGCGAGGCGGTCAAGCAGCTCAACGGCGACATCAGCGACGTCGGGCAGCTCACCAAGACGTTGAACGGCGTGAAGCTGAAGGACACCTGCTTTGGGCCGATGGCGCTGGACAGCCACGGCGGGACGGTTGCCAACGTGTACCTGCGCAAGGTCATCCGCAACAAGGAGGGCAAGCTGGAGAACGAGGTCGTCAAGACCTATCCGAACATCAGTCAGTTCTTCACCTACAAGCCGGACGAGTTCCTGAAGCAGCCGGTCTACAGCCGTCAGTACCAGGGCACGGACTGGCCGAAGAACTGCACCGCGTACGCGCGCGCATGTCCGGCCGCGCTGGGGGCGCAGCAGTGACCGACGGCGCCCCCCGCAGCACGCAGGACGGTTCGGTCCTGCGCCTGAGCGGCGTGACGCGGCGCTACGGCGGCGTGCACGCGGTAGACGACGTGAGCCTGGAGGTGGGGCGTGGCGAGCGGCACGTGATCATCGGCCCCAACGGCGCGGGCAAGACCACGCTGTTCAAGCTGATCAGCCGTTTGGAGCGCGTCTCCGGCGGCCGGATCGAGCTGTTCGGGACCGACATCACGCGCATGGCGCCCCACCGCGTGGCTCGGCTGGGCCTCGGGCGCACGTACCAGATCACCAGCGTGTTCCCGCAGCTTCCGGTGATCGAGAACGTGATGCTGGCGGTGCAAGGCCTGCAGCGCAGCAAGTTCTGGATCCTGCGGGCGGTGATGCGCCATAAGCCGACCGTCGCCAAGGCGTCGGAGACGCTCGAGCGCGTCGGGCTCAACGACGTTGCCGACGTACCGGCCGCCGCCCTCGGCCACGGCCAGCAGCGCCAGCTCGATCTCGGGCTCGCCCTGGCGACGGAGCCTAAGCTGCTGCTCCTCGACGAGCCCGCGGCGGGGCTCGCCGGTGCCGATCGCGGCATGATCCGGGAGCTCGTCCGCGGGCTGTCCGAGGACATCACCGTGATGCTCATCGAGCATGACATGGAGCTCGCCCTCGGCCTCGCCGATCGTGTGACGTGCCTGCATGAAGGCTCTCCGGTCGCCTCGGGCACCCCGGAGGAGATCAAGGCCAATGAGCGCGTTCAGTCCATCTACCTCGGAGCGGGGGCAGACTAGTGCTGCGGATCCGCGAGCTCGAGGCCGGCTACGGCCTATCTCAGGCGCTGGCCGGGATCGACCTGGAGGTGCCCGACGGTGCGCTCGTCGCGATCCTCGGACGTAACGGCATGGGTAAGACGACCCTCTGCCGCTCGATCATGTCGCTGACTCCTCCGGCTGTCTGGGGCGGCTCGATCGAATACGACGGCACCGAGTTGACGGGACTGCCTCCCCACCGGGTAGCCCGCACGGGCGTCGGATACATCCCTCAGGGCCGTCACGTCTTCGGCTCCCTGACCGTTGTCGACAACCTCACCGTCGCGTCGCGCGGAAACGGCGACGGTGGCGACATGACCTGGGACCTCGATCGCATCTGGGAGATGTTCCCGCGCCTGGACGAGCGCCGGAGCAATCGCGCCGAGCAACTCTCCGGTGGGGAGCAGCAGATGCTCGCCATCGCACGGGCGCTGGTCACCAACCCCACGCTGCTGATCATGGATGAGCCGTCCGAGGGGCTCGCGCCGATCCTGATCGAAAGCGTGGGCGAGCACCTGCGCGAGCTGAAGGGCGCGTCGATGTCCATGCTCCTCGTTGAGCAGAACTACTCCCTCGCGATCAAGCTCGCGGATTTGGTCTACGTCCTAGAGAACGGCGAGGTCGTGTTCCAAGGAGATGCGGCCGACCTCGAAACCAACGACGAGGCCAAGCGACGGTACCTCGGCGTCGGCGTCTAGATGCGCTGGGGCCTCGTGGGAACGCGGGGCCTGGCTTCGTTCGGCGCCGCGCCGGCGATCGCCGAGTCCGAGCTGGGCGAGCTGACGGCGGTTCTCGGAAGCGATGCCTCCGGCGTCCGAGCATTCGCCGACGAGCATGGGGCAAAGGCCGCGACCACGAGCCTCGAGGAGTTCCTCGCCGTCCCCGGCATGGAGGCAGTGTGGGTCGCCTCTCCGACCTTCCTGCACCGCGAGCAGGGGTCGGCCGCACTGCGCGCCGGCAAGCATCTGCTCATGGAGAAGCCGCTGGCGATCGATGCCGAGGGCGCCTGGGCGCTCGTCCATGCCGCCCGTGAGGCCGGTCGCGTGCTCGCCACCGGCTACCAGGCGCGCTACGTCACCGGGCACCGGCGCATGGCCGAGCTCATCCGCGAAGGCGCAATCGGCGCGCCCACGGTCGCGCGCACCTACTACGGGATCCACCGGCCCGGCCCGCCGCCCGAATGGCGCCGGCACCGTGAGAGCGCTCGCTGGGGCGCGCTCGCCGACGTCGGAACGCACCATGTCGATCTCGTCCGCATGCTGCTGGGCGAAGTGAGCGACGTGACGGCGCTGTGGGGGGCGCAACTTGGCTTCGAGACCGACGACGTGGTGGCCGCCGCCCTGCGCCTCGAGAGCGGACCGCTGGCGACTCTCACGGCGACCACCAATGTGTGGACGCAGAGCACGCGGGTCGAGGTCCACGGCACCGCGGGCGCGCTGGTGGCCGTCGACACCTCGCCGAAGGGCGAGGGCACCGTCACGCTGTATCGCCCCGAGCACGAGCCCGAGGACGTCACCGGGCAACGGGTCGCACCATGGGCGGCGCAGGTCGATGCGGTGACGCGCGCCGCGCTCGGCGAACCCGTCGCTTACGCGACGGGCGAGGATGGTGCACGCAATGTCGAGATCCTCGAGCGCCTCGTTCCCTGAGGGGTCCGGCGGGTCAGGGCAACTCGCTGTCGCCGGTCTCGTAGAGTCCGAAAGGGAGCGGAGCGCCGACCGGCCACGTGTTCTCGAATTGCGAGCGCTCGCCGGCGTCACGGGTGCGCTGGAAAACGCGTCGCCCGACCGCAAGCTGACGGCGTTCCCAGTGCTCGAGCGCCGCTGCCACGTCACCTCCCGCCGCTAGGAGCGCCTCGCCCAGCGCCCAGGCATCCGCCGCCGCCTTGGCGGTCCCCGCCGCAGCGTGTGGCCGTAGCGCAAACGCCGCATCGCCGATCAGACACACACGCCCGAACGCCATCCTCGGAACCTCGATGTCGAATACCGCTTGGACGAACGGGTCGACGGTGTCCCGGACCACCATGCGCAGCACCGGCGGAAGGCGCTCGCTCGCGACGCCACGCAGCGCCTCCACGTGGCGAGGCTGCACCAGGCCAGGAGGTAGCGACACCTCGTGGCGCTTACCCTCGCGATCGGTGAGGAGTTCGTGGAGGTCCGGGTCCGCCGCGACGTTGCGATACCACACCCAGTTCGTCAACGCCTCCCCATCCTGAGGCGAGGTGCCGGGAGCAGGGATCGGATACGCCAGGATGTGGCTGGACGGCATGACGAAGTACGTGATGGCGTCTCGAACCGTGGCGAGCAGCTCGGGGTGGCTGGCTTCCGCCACCGTTCCCCTCCATCCGACGTAACCGGAGTATCGCGGCTTGACCTCGGGGAGCAGCCGTCGGCGGGCGCTCGAGTGGATCCCGTCTGCGCACACCAGGACGTCGCATCGCTCCACGGGCCCGCCGTCCACTTTCACCGTCACTCCGTCGCCGTCGCAATCGAAGTCCTCGACCCGCATTCCCAGGTGATACCGGCGCCGGTCGAAGCAGTCGAGGAGTGCCCGGTACAGCGTGCGGTACGACGTGAACCGGAAGCGGCAAGGACCTTCATGGACGACCCTGCCGTCGCCGTCGAGATAGCGCAGGCGATTGGCGCGAGAGCTCAGCTCGGTCAGGTCGTGGTCGCTGCGCTCGGCGACGTAGCGCACCGTTGCCGGATGCAAGACGATCCCCGCGCCAAGCCCCTCCAGCGGCTTGCGCGATCGCTCGTAGACCTCGACGTCGGCACCAAGGTCACGTAGGACCAACGCGGCCGTGAGTCCACCAAGGGAGCCGCCGACAACGACGACCCGAAGGTCGAGCCCAGATCTCACGGAAACGTCGTGCAGGTTTGATGCGAGCGCCGTCTCGCCGGCTTCGATGCCAGCGGCAGAGCCAGCCCACAGCGGCGCGCAGGTCCGGAGGGGGATCGGGGCGGTCGTGTCGCCCGACGCTGCGATGGCAATCGTCCTACGGTTGCGCTCGTGCCCGGCCCTTGCACCTCTACCAGCATGTCCGAACCGAGCTTACGCGGCGATATCGGGCCCGGCCTCGGTTCTGACATGGGCGCGGGCCCAGCACAGCCCGCGTCGTTCCGCCCGCGGTCCGAAGACGTGTTCCTCTGGCACGGAGAACCCGGCCGCCCATTCGCGCATGGCAACGACACGAAGGGCTGATGCCGACCCGGGATCGGCTCCAGAAGGCGGCCGAATTTTGCGTCCGACTATGTATTACGATCAACCAATCACGAACGAGGTCGACATCGGAGCGTTCGCCTCGTTGGCGAGCGACCAGCCGCATCCCGGAGTCACCCGGAGGACCATGAGCTCGCAGCGCGCCACCGTCACCTCGTACGCCTTCGAGCCGGGGGCGGCGTTCCCGGCGCACAGCCACCCGCAGGAGCAGATCACGATCGTGCAGTCGGGCGCGGTCGAGATGAGGATCGCCGACGACGTCCACCGCTTGGGTGCCGGCGGCTTCACCGTGGTGGCGCCCCACATCGAGCACGGCGTCACCGCCGGCGATGCGGGCGCGGAGATCCTCGCCGTCATCGTCCCGGCCCGCCCCAACCCCGACGCCTACACGATGGCGGACACATGAGCACGGTCGCCGCCAAGGTGCTGATCCTCGACGGCTCGGACGGGCCGGAGCTGCCGCTCGTCGAGGGCGCCGGTGCCGCGCGGGCGATCGTCTGGCCGGGCATGGGCGCGAAGGCGCGGTCCCTGCACCACATCTGGCTGGCGCCCGACGCGCGCACGGTGCGGCAGCGCCACTCTGGCGAGGCCGCCTACTACGTCGTCGACGGCGACGGCATCGTGTTCGACAGTACCGCGGGCGAGCGCCAGCCGCTGCGCGAGGGCGCGATGTTCCACATCGACGGCGGCACCGAGTACTTGGTCGAGGCGGGCGAGCGCGGGATCGAGCTCGTGGGCGGGCCGGCGCCGGCCGATCCCGCTTTGTACGAGGGGATGGATTGACCGATGGCGGTCCGGGTCTTCCACCGCGACGAGTCCGAGGTTCGCCTGCCGCCGATCGCCGCCGATGCGCGCCTCGTCGTCTGGCCGGGCGTCGGCGCGTGGACAGCGAACATGAACTACGTCCGCATGGTCCCGGGCGAGGAGAACGTTCCTCACGCCCACGCCGAGTCCGAGGACACGATCTACGTGCTCAGCGGCGAGGCGACGGTTCGCGACCTCGACCATGGGACCGAGGACGTGGTGCGGGCCGGCCAGGTGGTCTTCATCCCCGCCGGCCTGGGCCACCAGGTCGTCGGCGACCGCGGGGTCGTCGTGGAGAGCGTCGGCGGCCCCTGCCCGGCCGACCGCGTGGCGCTGCGCGCTGCCGGGCTCTTGGACGAGGACGCCGGGTGAGCCGCAGCGCGACCGTCGGGCTTGCCCAGCTCACGGCTGAGCTCTACGCCCCCGAGCAGAACCGCGCGATGGCGAGCCAGGCACTCGGGGAGCTGTTCCGGCGCGGCGCCGACCTCGTCGTCCTGCCCGAGCTCATGTCGTCCGGCTACGGCACCGACCGCGGGCGCCTCGAAGCGGTCGCCGAGCCCGTCGATGGACACACCGTCGAGACGTGGTGCGCCGCGGCGGCGCGCGGAGACGGCCTCGTCGCGGGCGGGTTGTGCGAGCGCGACGGCGACCGCATCTTCAACACGGCCGTGCTCGTGAGCGGCGACGGGGTGCTGCTCCACTACCGCAAGCTGCACCTCTTCGCGGGGGAGAAGCTGATCTTCACTCCGGGCAACCTCGGGCTGCCCGTCGCAGAGACGCCGCTCGGGGTGATCGGCTTGTGCGTCTGCTACGACCTGCGGTTCGTCGAGACCGTCCGCGCACTGGCGCTGCAGGGCGCCGACCTCGTGGCCGTCCCTACCGCCTGGCTGCCGGGGTTCGACCGTGAGCGCTGGGACAGCGCCGGCTACGCGCCACAGGCCCGCGGCGTGCTCCTGCAGGCCAACCTCGACCAGGTGTACATCGCGTGCGCGTCTCAGGCCGGCAGCAACCGCGAATCCGATTTCCTCGGTTCCTCGCTTCTGTGCGACCCGTACGGGAAGACGATCGAGGGGCCGTTGTCGCGGAGCCGGCCCGAGCTGGCGACGGCCACGATCGACCTCGATGCCGTGGCTCGGGCACAGGAACGTGAGGCCCTCATCAAGCCGCGAGAGGACAGGCGCACTGACGTCTACGGCCTGGTGGTCGGGGGCCAGGTGTTGTGATGCACGAACGAATCCACCGGAGGAACGAGACATGAGCATCGACGCGCAGGCCATGGGTGTGGAGGTCATGCAGAACGGAGCTCGCTGGTTCCGCATGGTCGACCTGAGCCACCCGCTCAGCTTCCACACCCCGGGCTGGGTGGGCTACCCGGGCATGAAGCAGTACTACACGCAGACGCTGCAGACCAACCGCGTGGTATCCCAGCGCATCGAGACCTCGCTGCACGTCGGCACGCACATCGATGCTCCGCTGCACCTGACGCCCGGAGGCGCCGACATGGCCTCGATCGGCCTGGAGCGCCTCGTCCACGAGGGCGTCGTGGTCGACATCTCCGACGCCGTCGGCCCTTTCGACGAGATCAAGCCACACCACATCACTGACCGGATCGACGTCACGCGTGGCGACATCGTCATCTACCACACCGGTTTCGCGGCCCACTACCTGGGCGGCGAAAAAGAGGACCTCACCACCTACATGTGCCGCCATCCCGCGGGCGGGCGCGAGCTGGCCGAGTGGATCGTGGAGATGGACCTCGCCTGGACCGGGTCGGACACCGGCTCGGCCGACCATCCGATGAACACGACGATCAAGAACATGCGCCCCGACATCCGGGCCGAGTACGAGCGGACCCTCGACACGAGCCTGGAGGAGCGCTGGCCCGACGAGGACCTGTTCGTGATGCACCGCGTGCCCTTCCCGCACGACATCATCCACGCCGAGAACCTCGGCGGCGACCTCGCGAGCATCGGCACCGCCCGGTGCGTGATCGGGGCGTTCCCGTGGAAGTTCATCGGCGGTGAGGCGAGCATCTGCCGGATCATCGCCTTCTTCGAGTGAT
>JBKPMS010000166.1:0-8908 GCA_046732275.1 Actinomycetota bacterium
CCGCGGCGGCGGCACGGCGGTCGCGACGACGGCCATCGTGATCGGGCTGATCGCCGTCTGCCTGGGCGTGACCGCGGCTCTTTCGATCGGGTTCTACGAGCTCGTCCTGCTGTACGAGCAAAGCCGCTGAACGGCTCTAGAATGGGCGGCCGTGTTCGAGATCGGTAGCAGCCTGCGAGAGGCGCGCGTGCGCCAGGGACTCGACCTCAACGAGCTCGAACAGGCGACGAAGATACGGGCGAAGTACCTGCGCGCACTGGAGGACGAGGAGTTCGACCTCCTGCCCGCGCAGACCTACGTCAAGGGGTTTCTCCGGTCGTATGCCGAGTACCTGGGCCTCGACGGCCAGGTCTACGTCGACGAATACAACTCTCGCTTCGGGGTCGGAGAAGAGGAAGTCGCCCGGCCAAGGCGGTCATCGCGGCCACCGCGCGGAGTGCAGGTCCAGTCGCGTGTGCTCGTGCTGACGTTGCTCGGCATCGCAGCCGTCGCAGCCCTCGTGATCATCGCGTGGAAGAGCGGCGAGCCGCAGAAGGAGACGCCGGTCGGGCTCGCGCCCTCGCAACCCAAGGCGTCGGCCCGGTCGACTCGCCCGGCTGCGAACCCGGTCCGACTGCACGTGATCGCCGCGCGCGGCCCGTGTTGGTTGCAGGTACACCGCAATTCAGCGACCGGCAAGATCCTTTACCAGGGGACGCTCGATCGGGGGCAAGGTCAGATCTTCAGGGCGAGGAAGCTCTGGATCACGCTCGACCGGCCGGAGAACCTACGGACGATCCTGAACGAGCGGTCGCGGCGGCTACCTGCCGGCGGCGTCAAGACGCTGCTCGTGACACCTCGCGGCATCCGTCCCGCGGTGTGATCGCGGTCTTTTCGGCATAGGGCACTACGAGCCGGTGGAAGACGTGAACGCCGCGCCGAGAGCGGTGATCGTCGTCACCGGCAGTGAGCTCGTCCGTGGCGACCGGCGAGATCTGAACGGACCGTTCCTCGCCTCCGAGCTATTGAGGCTCGGGGTCGACCCGGCACGAATCGTCATCGTCGGCGACGCGGAGGAGGAGCTCGCCGCCGCGCTCCGGGAGGCCGCCGCGGCCGATCTCTGCGTCGTCTCGGGCGGCCTCGGTCCGACGCATGACGACCGAACGGTCGAGCTCGTCGCCCGAGCGGCAGGCGTCGGGCTCCACCTGGACGACGGCCTGAACCGCGAGATCGAGGGGATCTCACGCCGGTTCGCCGAGCGCCTCGGGCGGCCGTACGTCGACTTCGAGGCAGGTGTCCGCAAGCAGGCGACAATTCCCGACGGAGCTTTGTCGCTCGGACTTGCCGGCACGGCGCCCGGGCTCGTGCTGGAGCGAGGGGACACGGTGATCGTCGTCCTTCCGGGCCCACCGGGCGAGCTGCAGCGTCTGTGGTCTCGGGCACTCGAGACCGAGCCGATCAAGCGAGTGCTCGCCCAGGCCCATCCGCCGGGGCTCCGGAGCCTCCGGTTCTTCGGCGCGAGCGAATCGGCCGTCGCGAAGGCGCTCGCGGATGCCGGAGGGGACGGCGGCGGCGTCGAGGCGACGATCTGCGCCCGCGATTTCGAGATCCATGTCGACCTCGTCGTTGCACCGGGAGCGGAGGAGAGGGCCGACGAGCTCACGGGAAGGCTCGTCGCGCCGCTCGAGCGGTACCTGTTCAGCCGGGACACTCGCCCGATCGAGGAGCTCGTCCTCGATCTCTGCCGCGACCTCGGCCTGAAGCTGGCGACGGCCGAGTCGTGCACCGGCGGCATGATCGCCGAGCGCTTGACGTCCGTCCCGGGATCGAGCGACGTCTTCCTCGGAGCGATCGTCTCGTACGCCGACAGCGTCAAGTCGGCGCAACTCGGCGTCCCCGACGAGATTCTGGCGCGCGACGGCGCTGTTTCCGCGGAGACGGCCGCGGCGATGGCGGCCGGCGCGCGCGAGCAGCTCGGCGCCGACGTCGCGGTAGCGGTGACGGGGGTTGCCGGTCCCGGCGGAGGGACTGACGCGAAGCCGGTCGGGCTCGTGTATCTCCACGTCGCAGCGCCGGCGGGGGAACGTGGCGCCGACTTCGTCTTTCCGGGCGACCGCGAGTCGATTCGCCGCCGCGCGACGGTGACGGCTCTGCATCTCGTGCGGCGATTCTTGGAACAGAGTCGTGACGAATCCGCGTGAATCTCGTAGGTAGCCTCGAAGGTCGTGACCGAGCACGCCTGTTCTGCGGCCTTCGCCTCCCCGACGAGACGCTTGACGCCCTGTGTCGCTGGCAGGATGCGCACATCCGCCGGGGCCGCCGCGTCTCTCGTGAGCAGCTGCACGTCACGCTTGCGTTCCTCGGGCACCGTCCGGTGGCGGAGCTGGACTCGATCCTCGCAGCGCTGCGCGAGTCCGCCGCGACCGCCGGCCCGATCCGTCTCGTGCCGGAGCGCTACCGCGAAACTCGAAGCGTCGGGATGCTCGTGCTGAGTGACAACGGCGGCGCGGCGACGAGCCTCGCGGACGATCTCCAACGACGGCTCGAGCGGCTCGGCGTGTACGAGCGCGAGCGGCGTCCGTGGCTTGCGCACCTGACGGTCGTCCGCTTCCGAGAGCGGCCGAGGCTGAGCCCGCCGCTGCCCGACCTCGGGGAGTTCAGTCCGTCCGACGCAGCTGCTTACCTGTCTCGGTTACGGCCCACAGGGGCCGAGTATTTTGTCGTCGAGTCGTTTGCCCTAGGAGGTTGATGTCAGTGGATCGCGAGCAAGCTCTGGGCGTCGCTCTCGGCCAGATCGAGCGGCAGTTCGGCAAAGGCGCGGTGATGAAGATGAACGACCACGCCGCCGTTGCGATCGGTGCCGTTTCGACCGGCTCGCTCGCGCTCGATCTCGCGCTCGGTATCGGCGGGCTGCCGCGCGGGCGGATCGTCGAGATCTTCGGCCCGGAGTCGTCCGGGAAGACGACGCTCGTCTACCACGTGATCGCCGAGGCGCAGCGGCGCGGCGGCATCTGCGCGTTCATCGACGCCGAGCACGCGATGGATCCCACCTACGCGAAACGCATCGGCGTCAACATCGACGACCTGCTCGTGTCACAGCCCGACACCGGCGAGCAGGCACTCGAGATCGCCGAGCTGCTCATCCGGTCAGGTGCGCTCGACGTCGTCGCGGTCGACTCTGTCGCCGCTTTGACCCCCAAGGCGGAGATCGAGGGCGAGATGGGCGACTCGCACGTCGGCCTCCAGGCGCGGCTGATGAGCCAGGCGCTGCGCAAGCTCGCCGGCACATTGAACCGCACCGACACCATCTGCCTCTTCACGAATCAGCTCCGGGAGAAGATCGGCGTCATGTTCGGCAACCCCGAGACGACACCGGGGGGCCGGGCGCTCAAGTTCTACTCGTCCGTGCGGCTCGACATCAGGCGCATCGAGACGCTCAAGGAAGGCGTGGAGGCGATTGGCAATCGTGTTCGGGTCAAGGTCGTGAAGAACAAGGTCGCGCCGCCGTTCAAGCAGGCCGAGTTCGACATCATCTACGGCTCCGGAATCTCCTGGGAGGGCACTGTGCTCGACGCCGCACTCGAGCGGAAGCTCGTTCAGAAGTCCGGTTCCTATTTCAGCTTCGACGAGGAGCGGCTGGGCCAGGGCCGCCAGAACGCAACGGCGTTCCTCCGCGAGCATCCCGACGTTTGCCAGGCGATCCTCGCCCGCATCCAGGCGGACGTGGGACCCGAACAGGTGGCGTCCGCGCGGCTTCTGCCGGCGGCGGGAGCAGGCGAGCCGGACCAGAACGGCAAGGTCGGCGCAGAGGCGGTCGAGAAGGCAGCGTCGAAGTAGTGCCGAGGATCACCGCGCTCCGCGAGGACCGTCGCGGGCGCGTCGCCGTCGAGCTCGACGGCGTCCCATGGCGCACCGTCCCGATCGCGGTCGCCGCGCGTGCGGGGTTGGCCGAAGGCCGGCTGCTCGACCGGCCGGGCCTTCGGACCTTGCGGCGGGAGCTTCGCCGAGCCGAGGCGCTGGCGGTCGCCGGACGGGCGCTGCGCACGCGCGACATGTCACGGACGAGCCTGGCTGCCCGGCTGGAGCGCGCAGCAGTTGCACCGGCCGCGGCGGAGGCTTCGCTCCGAGTGCTCGAGGACGCCGGCGCCCTCGACGACGAGCGCTTCGCCAGCGGCCGGGCCCAGAGCCTCGCCGGGCGCGGCTACGGCGATGCCGCGATCCGGCGCGATCTCGAAACCCACGGGCTCGTCCGCGACCTAGTGGAGTCGGCGATCGATTCCCTCGAGCCAGAGCTCGAGCGCGCCCGGCAGGTCGTGGAGCGCCGGGGCGCGGGGCCGCGAACAGCGCGCTTTCTCGCAGGAAAAGGCTTCAGCACGGAGTCCTGCGAGATGGCGCTCGGGCCTGATTTTTGCAACTGAGGCTCGAACCGGGGTAGGATGCCAGTTGCCTCATTCGACATTTTGCCTGCATAGCGACGTTTTCCGAATCGCAACGAGAATGCTTTCGACCACAGTGACCACGACGACCGATCACCCCGACACCGAAAGGCTTTCGAAGGCGGCGACGTAGCCAACCGCTTCCCGAGCCGAGGTGTCGGCTCGCTGCAGAGATTCGGGACATCCCGTGCCGGCCGGATCGCCGGGTGGGCCGCGGTCGCGACCGCGCAAACCAACCCAGGAGCTGCTGATGGTCGCAATTGGGATATTGATCGGGCTGATCGTGGGAGGTCTCGTGGGGGCCCTTGCGGTCGGAGCGTTGGGCAAGTCCCGCCTCGGCGCGGCGCGGCAGGAGCGAAAGCTCCTCCTCGAGGATGCGGGGCGCGAGGCCGAAACCCTCCGCCGAGACGCAGAGCGCGAGGCGGACACCCTCCGCCGTGAGGCACAGATCTCGGCGCGAGAGGGAGCCGTCAAGCTCCGAGCCGAGATCGAGGACGAGGTCGCGGAGCACCGTGCCCGTATCGTCAAGGTGGAAGAGCGGCTGCTCCTGAAGGAGGAGGAGATCGACGGGAAGCTCACCGAGATCACTCGTCGCGAGCAGGGGCTCTCCGACCGTGAGACTCACCTGAAGCAGCTGCAGGAGGAGCAGAAGGCCGCCCGCGGCGAGCAGCTCGCCGAGCTCCAGCGCATCTCCGGGATGACCGTCAACGAGGCGAAGCTCAACCTGCTCGAGCGATCCGAGGATCTCGTCCGCCACGAGCTCGCCCGGCGCGTGCGCCAGCTCGAAGAGGAGGCGCGGACCGAGGCGAAGCGACGAGCCCGCAACCTCGTTGCCGACGCGCTGCAGCGGGTCGCAGCAAGCCACGCCGCCGAGACCACGGTGTCGGTGATCGAGCTTCCCTCGGATGACATGAAGGGGCGCATCATCGGCCGCGAAGGTCGCAACATTCGCGCGCTCGAGCACCTCACCGGCGTCGACTTCATCATCGACGACACGCCGCAGGCCGTCGTGCTCTCCTCCTTCGACGGGATCCGGCGCGAGGTCGCGAAGCTGACCCTCCAGAAGCTGATCGAGGACGGCCGGATTCATCCGGCGCGGATCGAGGACACCTACTACCAGTCCAAGGCCGAGATCGAGGATCACATCGTCCAGGCCGGCGAGCAGGCGGTCTTCGAGGCGAATTGCGGCGAGTTCCACGAGGAGCTCGTCAAGATCCTCGGGCGGCTCCGCTACCGGACGAGCTACGGCCAGAACGTCCTCAAGCACACGCTCGAGGTCGTGCACCTAGCCGGAATCATGGCCTCGGAGGTCGGAGCGAGCGTCAAGGTCACGAAGCGTGCCGCCCTGCTGCACGACCTGGGCAAGGCCATGACGCACGAGGTCGAAGGCTCGCACGCCTCGATCTCCGCCCAGCTCGCCCGTCGCTACGGAGAGTCGCAACACGTTGTGCATGCGATCGAAGCGCACCACTACGAGGTGGAGCCGCAGACCGTCGAAGCCGTGCTCCTGATCGCGGCAGACGCGATCTCGGCCTCGCGGCCCGGCGCTCGGGGCGAGAGCCTCGAGCACTACATCAAGCGGCTCGCGTCGCTGGAAGAGCTCGCGGCCCAGAAGCCGGGCGTCGACAAGGTGTACGCACTGCAGGCGGGCCGAGAGATCCGCGTCATCGTCAGTCCGGCGGAGGTGGACGACGACACCGCGGTGCTCCTCTCGCACGAGATCGCACGGGAAATCGAGGACCAGCTCGAGTACCCCGGTCAGGTGAAGGTGACCGTCATCCGCGAGAGCCGCGCGGTCGATGTCGCGCGCAACGTCACGAACGGCGGCGCCCACGACGGCGTGCCCACGGCCCAGCGCACGCCTCAGCCGCAGGTCCGGCCGGACCAGGCGGCCTGACTACGTCCGCTTCGCGAGCGCCGCGGTCGCTCCGAGACCGATGTAGACGAGCCCGGAGCCGTACCGCATCACGCGCCGACGGCGTCTGAGGATCCCGGCGGCGCTCCCAGCTGCGAGCGCGTACAACGAGTCGCTGACGAGACCGAGGCCGACGAAGACGAGCCCGAGCACGAGTGCTTGCGACCACACGGCACCGCGGTCGGCATCGATGAACTGCGGCAGGAACGCGAGGAAGAACAGAGCCGTCTTCGGGTTGAGCACGTTGACGACGATGCCGCGCCCGAATGCGCGGCGAAGCGGCTCGCTCCGGCCCTCGAGCGGGACGCGCGTGTCCCGCTCGACCAACTTCCGCACGCCGAGGTAGACGAGGTATGCCGCTCCCGCGTACTTCACGGCGCTGAACGCGAGGGCGGAAGCGACGATCAAGGCCGAGAGCCCGACCGCCGCCCCGACGACGTGGACGAGGGTGCCGATGTGGATTCCTGCGACCGATGCCAGCCCCGCACGCCGTCCTTGCTCCGCGCTCTGGACGACGACATAGAGCACGGCCGGGCCGGGTATCGCGAGCAGCGCGAGCGCCGCGACCGCGAAGACCCCCAGCGAGCCGGGATCGGGAAAAGCCATGGGTACCATTCTGGCCCGTGCGCCGGTACCACGTCACCACTTTCGGCTGCCAGATGAATGCTCACGACAGCGAGCGGATCAAGGGCATGCTCGAGGAGCTGGGGCTCGGCGAGGTGCCGGAGCAGGCAGACGCCGATGTGCTCGTCTTCAACACGTGCACGATCCGCGAGAAGCCCGATACGAAGTTCGCGGCGCACCTCGCCCAGGCCGCTGCGCTGAAGCAGCGCGATCCGGACAAGATCATCGCGGTCGGGGGCTGCTACGCGGAGGCGCAGCGTGAGCGCCTGTTCGAGCTCTACCCGTACGTCGACGTTGCGTTCGGACCGGGATCGATCCCGCATCTCGGCGAGTGGCTCGGCGCCGGCGGCCTCGGCGTCGCGCGCGGTCGGTTCGGCCTGCAAGAGCGCACCTTTGCGGGAAACCTGCCGATGCATCGCGAGCGCCCCTTCCAGGCATGGGTGCAGATCTCGATGGGCTGCAACTCGAAGTGCGCCTATTGCATCGTTCCCTCGGTTCGCGGCCGCGAGGTGAGTCGCCGGCCGGGTGATGTGCTCGCTGAGGTCACGCAGCTCGCCGCCGCGGGCGTCCGGGAGATCACACTGCTCGGTCAGAACGTCAACTCGTGGGGACGGGATCTCGCGCCCGAGCTCCGCACCGAGTTCGGTGAGCTCCTACGCGCGTGCGATGCCGTCGAAGGAATCGCGCGCATCCGCTTCACGAGCCCGCACCCGAAGGACTTCCGACGGCCGGTGATCGCTGCGATGGGGGAGTGCGACTCCGTTTGCGAGCACGCGCACCTGCCGCTGCAGTCCGGCTCCAGCCGGATTCTCAAGGCGATGCGCCGGACCTACGGCCGCGAGCGCTACGTGAAGCTCGTCGACGAGCTGCGCGCGGCGATACCCGATCTCGCGCTGACGACCGACCTGATCGTCGGCTTCCCCGGCGAGACCGAGCCCGAGTTCGAAGAGACGCTGTCCGCCGTGGAGGAGGTCGGCTTCGACGGCGCCTTCACGTTCGTCTACTCGCCGCGCGCCGGGACCGAAGCCGCGTCGATGGCCGACCAGATCCCGGACGACGTCAAGCAGGAACGGATCGAGCGGCTCGTCGAGATCGTCCAGCGCGTCGCGGCGAGACGGAATGCGGAACGGATAGGTCGTACCGAGGAGGTCCTCGTGGAGGGGAGGAGCCGCACCGACCCGACGCTGTTGCGTGGCCGTACGCGCAGGAACACCACAGTCAACTTCTGCGGGACGGCAGCCCCCGGCGAGCTCGTCGAGGTGCGGATCGAAGGTGCGAGCTCGACGACGTTGCGAGGCGTCCAGAGCGTTCGCGTGGCGGCCTGATGCGGATCCTCGTCACCGGCTCGAGCGGCCAGATCGGCACCAATCTGGCTCTGCGGCTGAGCCGAGACGGCTACGACGTCTTCGGCGTCGACAAGCGGCTCAACACGTGGACGGACGAATTCCGATACCTGCTTCAGGATCTCTCCGGCCATTACCCGTCGTTCCCCGGCGGCATCGGCGGCGTGGAATATCCGGAGGTCGACCTCGTCGTCCACCTCGCCGCGCACGCGAAAGTGCATCAGCTCGTCCGCCAGCCTCACCGCGCGCTCGAGAACGCGATCATGACGTTCAACGTCCTCGAGTACTGCCGTCAGCAGAAGCTTCCGATCGTCTTCTCGTCGAGCCGGGAGGTCTATGGCGACGTCCATCGGTTCTCCACGCAGGAAGGACAGGCCGACTTCGCGTTCACCGAGAGCACGTACTCCGCGTCGAAGATCGCCGGGGAGGCGCTGATCTACTCGTACGCGCGCTGCTACGGGCTGCCGTACATCGTCTTCCGCTTCTCGAACGTTTACGGCCGCTACGACAACGACCTCCAGCGGATGATCCGGGTGATCCCGCTCTTCACCCACCGGATCCTCCGCGGCGAGCCGATCACCGTCTTCGGCGGCAACGACAAGGTGCTGGAC
>JBKPMS010000167.1:0-14183 GCA_046732275.1 Actinomycetota bacterium
TCCCCGGCGTATGCCAGGTGAAGTCGTCCGTCATCAATGCCCTCATGTCGAGGAGCTCGCCGTTCCAGAAGTGGTCGTGCCACGTCTGTACGAGTGAGAGGTTCTCAGGCGAGGTGGCCGCCTCGATCGCAGCTGACTGCGCGCTCACCGCGGGCCTGACTGCCGGACGGGGAGTTGAGCTCTCCTTCCAGTACCGGTCGTAGGCGTGGAAATCGACGGGGATCGTCCAAGCCTCGGAGATCAGGCCGCTCTTCATCCGGTAGTGCATGATGAATTCGAGATCCCAGTCCACTTCGGGGTCGACTCTGCGGTTGAGCGCGACAACCTCCCGCGTAAAGACATCGTCGTCGCCTACCGCCAGCGCAGTCAGACGCTGATCGAATCGGCCGCCGTTGTAGCCGTGGATGTACCGGACAAAATGCTTGAGCCCCTCGCGACCCCAATAGTCGCCTGCGTTCAATCCGCGACCGGGAACGTGCAGGATGAAGTCCGAAGTCAGATGTTCCGCGGCGGCCTCCGGATCACCGTCCGAGAAGGCGCGAGAGAAACTCTCGATCACGTGAGGCGTCTCTCGTGCGGTCGGAATTGTCGCCTCGCCGATCGTCATTGTCGTCCGAAGCCGGGAAGGCGGCGGGCGTCCGCCGAAGCGGCCGCGACCGTTTCGTTCAACACGAGATCGACGAGGTGGACCGTGTCGTCGAGCAACTCGTCCTGCGGCGCGAAGAAGCCGAGCGTTCTCACTGTCTGCAACGACTTGTGGATCAGCGTGAGCTCGCGAAACGTGAAGCTCATCGGAATCGCCTCGTCACCTCTTGTGCGGTCCGACGCTTCGCTCCAGGATTGGAGTGGAGGAACGAGGTGGAGGTCCGGTCGGCCGCTGCTCATGCCGCCGGGACCGGCGCGAGCGCGAGCCTTGGCCGGTTGATGCTCTCGAGGTGATCTGGGGCGTCCTGCTTGGTCGCCGACAACTCGCCTTCGTGCTCGACAGCCCATTCGTAGAGCGTCATGAGCGGCTCGGTCAGCTGCCAGCCAAGCGGCGTGAGCGTGTACTCGACCCGGACGGGGACGTCTGCATAGACGTACCGCGAGACGATGCCGTTCTCCTCCAACTTGCGCAGCGTTGCCGTCAAGACCTTCTTCGACAGGCCTGGGACGTTGTCCACGAGCCGGCCGTGGCGGCGCATTCCGCTGGCCAGGAGGAAGATGATGTCGACGCTCCATTTCGACTCGAGCAGCGCGAGCGCCTCGCGGGTGCGCTGGATCATCTCGAAGTCCTCTGGGCGTGCGCGCCTTCGCTCCGCCCGCGGCAGGCTCACCGGCCTGAGCGGAATTGACTCGTTTGCCGACATCTGCTCCCTCCTCTCCTTCTTGTGGCCGGGTCTCCTGCGTACGCGTACGGGTGCTCGAAGACATCGAGTGCCCGGTCGGGATCCGCCGAGAGCTCGAAGTACCTGCCTGTCCGTTCGTCGGAGACGGTGACCGTCAGCGCTTCCGTGACCTCGTGCCAGAAGAGCACGACCTCGACTCCGTCGTTGACGCGCTGTGCGAGCTCTCGATAAGGCTGATGCCTCGCGTTGGTGGTTGCCATCATCGCCTCCTCTGTCGGCGTCTTTCGATGAAGCGACGATCGCACGGGAACGAATCGCTGTCTCTGCGGTCAGCTAGCGAATCGCCGACCCGCAGGCGGGCGAGCTCGTAGTAGGGCTAGCTTCATTGCAGCACAGCCGTCTCTCAGCGAAGCTGACTACGTGGCTTTGCGCTGCCTGATCGTCGACGACAGCGAGGACTTCCTCGCGTCTTCCAGCAGGCTCCTCGAGGCCCAGGGATTAGAGGTGGTGGGGCGTGCGTCGTCCGGCGAGGACGCGGTACAGCTCGCCGAGAGGTTGAACCCCGACGTCGCCCTCGTCGATATCCAGCTCGGTGAGGAGGACGGCCTAGAGGTTGCACGACGGCTGAGCACAAGTGGTCGCGCAACACGCGTGATCTTGATCTCGACGCACTCGCTGGACGACTTGCAGGAGCTGATCGCCGACAGCCCCGCGGTCGGGTTCCTCGCAAAGAGTCGCCTGAGTGCCGCGGCGGTTGTCGAGCTAGCCCGCTAGCGCGTGTCGAGGAACGTCACGACGGCGAGCACGCGACGATGGTCGTCTTCCGTTGCCGGGAGACGGAGCTTCATCAGAATGTTGCGTATGTGCTTTTCGACGGCGCCCTCGGTGATGTAGAGCCGATGCGCGATGCCGTTGTTCGAGCGTCCTTCCGCCATGAGCTCGAGGACCTCCTTCTCCCTCGGCGTCAGCTCCGCGAGCGGATCGTCGCGTCGGCGGTCGGCGACAAGTTCCCGAACGAGCGCAGGATCGACAACCGACCGGCCGCCCGCGATTCGCTGCACCGCATCGACAAACTCAGCTGCGTCCCTGACCCTGCTCTTGAGCAGATAGCCGATTCCTTCTCCGCCCTCGAGCAGATCCATTGCCGTCTCGACCTCGACATGGGCGGACAGCAGCAGAATTCCTACCTTCGGGAACTCGGCTCGGATTGCGCGGGCCGCGTCGAGACCTTCCGTCGTGTGCGTCGGCGGCATACGGATGTCGACCACCGCTACATCCGGAGGCGCGCGGCGTACCAGTTCGACCAGCGCACGCCCATCCGCAGCTTGACCGACAACCTCGCAACCGGCCCCGACAAGAAGGCTCGCGATGCCCTCGCGCAGGAGGGCGTCGTCGTCCGCCAAGACCACGCGCTCACCGGCCATCTCGCTGCTGAGCTTACGCCGATGCGGAACACTTGCGGTCTTCGACTTCTCGCGTCGCCGGTGTGATCATGGATGCCGTGGCAGAGGACAATCTGCGCAGGCTGGCCGAAGAGCATGCCGCCCTGGGTCGCGTCGCGACCCTCGTCGCCCAGCAGGCGCCGCCGACGGAGGTGTTCGCCGCCGTCGCCAAAGAGGCGCGCGAAACCCTGGACGTTCCGCTGATCGAGATGTCGCGTTACGAGGCTGACGACACGATCACCGTGATCGGGTCGTCGGGCGCTCATCCTTTCGACGTCGGTACCCGATGGCCGCTCGACGGTCCCACGGTCTCCGCGCGCGTGCGGGAGACCGGTCGTCCTGTGTCAGTGGATTACGCGGACCTCGACGGCACAATCGCGCAAGCCGCGCGAACGGCAGGCCTCCAAACCGGGCTCGGCGTCCCGATCGTCGTAGACGGGACGATCTGGGGCGTCATGGCCACGGCGTCGACCACCGAGCAACCGCTGCCGGACGACACCGAGGCGCGCCTTGCCGACTTCACCGACCTCGTCGCCATCGCGATCGCAAACACCGAAGCACGGGAGGCACTGCGAAAGAACGAAGCGCTCTATCGCCAGGCGATCTCGCAGGCGGGCGCAGTGCCGTACGTACTCGACTACGCGAGCGGCAGGTACACCTTCGTCGGCGACGGCATCGAGCAGTTGACCGGCTACTCGCCGGCCGAGCTGACTCATGAGCTCTTCGGAAGCCTCGTCCTCGAGACATACCTCCACGGGGACCAGGCATCGCTGGACAACTACGATGCCGCGCTCCGCACCCGAGCCGGCGAGTTCGAACGCTGGCGAAGCGACCTCCGGATCCGGAGACGAGACGGAGAGATTCGCTGGCTATCCGATGCTTCGGTGGAAGTCCTGAACGAGGACGGGCGGTCGGTGGGCTCGATCGGAATGCTGCAGGACATCACCGAGCGGATGCGGAGCGACGAGGAACGCTCGCGCCTAGCGGCGATCCTCGAGGCGACGACCGACTTCGTCGGGCTCACGGACCCGGAGGGCCGGGTGTTGTTCGTCAACCGCGCAGGTCGTCGGATGGTGGGGCTCGGAGAGCAAGAGGATGTCACGCGTCTCTCGATTCCCGACTTTCACTCGAAGGCAGCGGCCAAGCGCGTATTCGACGAAGGCATTCCAACTGCAACACGCGCAGGCGTCTGGATCGAGGAGAACACGCTTCTACATCGCCACGGCCGGAAGATCCCGGTTTCGCAGGTCTTGCTCGCCCACAGAAATCCGTCCGGAGACGTGACGTTCTTCTCCACGATTGCCCGCGACATCAGCGAGCGCCGAGACCTCGAAACCGGTCTCCGACAAGCCCAGGGCGAGCAGGGCGCCCTGCGACGCGCCGCGACCCTCGTCGCCCAACAAGCAAGGCCGGCAGAGGTCTTCGCTCTGGTCGCAGAGGAAGTCGCGCACACGCTGGACGTCCCCTTGACCGCTGTCGTGCGTTACGAACCAGACGCGACGGCGACCCAGGTCGGCGCCTGGGGCCCGCAGAACCCGTTCCCTGTCGGTACCACCTGGGCGCTCGATGACGGCAGCGTTTCCGGATTGGTCGCACGTACCGGTCGCGCCGCGCGCGTGGACGATTACGGGGACGTCCCCGGCGGCATCGCCGCGACGCTCGCTACCGAGGCGGGAATCCGCACGGCAATCGGGGCGCCGATCGTCGTCGACGGCAGGCTCTGGGGCGTGATGATGGCGCTCTCCACTGCGGAGACGCCGCTTCCGGGCGACAGCGAGGAGCGGCTCGCCGGTTTCACCGAGCTCATCGGAACCGCCATCGCGAACACGCAGGCCCGCGACGATCTGCGCGCACTCGTCAACGAACAGAGTGCTCTGCGCCGCGTGGCGACGCTTGTTGCACGTGGCGGCGACCCGGAGGCGGTCTTCGATGCCGTCTGCGCAGAGACGGGCGAGCTGATCGGTGCGACGAGCGTCAACCTCGTCCACTTCACGGAGGACGGGTTCAACCTGACGATGGCCGGCTGGAGCCTGCGTGACACGCACGTGCCGCGCGGTACACGCCTCCCGCTAGCGTCCGACACGATCAACGGCGTGATTCAGCAGACGAAGGCCGCTGCGCGCGTCGACAGCTACGAAGGGCGATCGAGCGAGCTTGCGTCCCTGATCCGGCAACGCGGCATTCGCTCGGAAATCGGCGCGCCCGTGATCGTGGAGGGACGCCTCTGGGGAGCGCTGATCGCCGGAACCGATGGGGACGAGCTGCTGCCGGCGAGTACCGAGCGCGACATTGCGAGCTTCGCCGAGCTGATCGCAACCGCGGTCGCGAACGCCACCAGCCGTTCAGAGCTGATTGCGTCACGCGCGCGGATCGTTGCCGCAGGCGACGAGGCACGCCGACGAATCGAGCGCAATCTCCATGACGGCACACAGCAAAGGCTCGTGTCGCTTGGGCTGGAGCTCCAGGCGACGCAGGCGACGATTCCCGCAGAGCTGGAGGGGACGCACGCAAGCCTCGACCGGATCGGCCTCGAGCTCGACGCCGTGCTCGAAGACGTACGCGAGTTGTCGCGCGGGCTGCATCCCGCACTGCTTGCTCAAGGTGGCCTTCGGCAGGCCCTACGTGCACTGGCACGGAAGGCCCCCATTCCGGTCGCTCTCGACGTCGACCTGCCGCAGCGACCGTCCGAAGGGACGGAGATCGCTGTCTACTACGTCGCCTCAGAAGCCCTCGCCAATGCCGCGAAGCACTCGCGTGCGTCTGAGATCAGCGTCTCAGTCGTGGCTTCAGGCTCTGCGTTGCGGGCGACGATCGCGGACAACGGCGTCGGCGGCGCCGAGGTGAGCTCCGGGTCGGGCCTCATCGGCCTCAGCGACCGCATTGAGGCCCTCGGCGGACGGCTTGTAGTCGAGAGCCCGCCCGGCGGCGGGACGAGGATCTCAACGGAGCTTCCGCTTGCCCCTGCAAACGCGAGCAAGATCGTCGGCGGCGCTGCGCAATCGGCTGGTGCTCCGGACGACGCCGGCTTTGCCGTGCAGGCAGACCTCTCACAGGTGATCGATGCGAACACGCTTCTGGCGGCTGTGGCTGCGGTCACGGACGGCCTCTACGTCGTCGACCCCCACGGGCGAATCCGCTTCCTCAATCCCGCGGCCGTACGGATCCTCGGCTACGAGAATGAGCAACAACTACTCGGCAGGGCGAGTCACGACACAATCCACTACATCCGGCGGGATGGCACGCCGTACCCGGCGGCCGAGTGCCCACTCCTGCGGCCTCGTGTCACAGGAGAGACGGTTCGTATCGACGAGGACTGGTTCGTCCGCCAGGACGGATCACTCGTAGCCGTTGCGTACTCCTCGGCCCCGGTCGCGTTGCCAGAAGGGCGCGGCGCAGTGGTCACGTTCCGCGACATCTCGGAGCGACGCCGACTCGAAGAAGCGCTCCGTGAGCGCGACGTGAAGAGCAGCCGACCGGACTAATCGGTCAACGGCCAGGGCGAGCGCGCCGGAGCGATCGGAGGCGCGCCCGCATACGCGTCGCGGGGTGAATCGGTGGCGGCCGTTACCGATGCGCCATGCCTCGCCGCGAGCGGTTCCACCGGATAGTGGATCGTCGCGTCAGGGGACCGTGTCCCGACCATCAGGATCGCGCACCGCCCCTCCTCCGGGCCGATCGTGATGTGCGCTGTTCCGGGAGGGCAGTGCAGATAGTCCCAGGTCCGCAGCCGGCGCTCTTCGCCCTCGACGATCGCGATGCACTCGCCGGACAGGACGAGAAAACCTTCCTGGTTGCTCTCGGCGTGGTAGAAGCCCGAGCTCTCTCCCGGTCCAAGTACGTGGACGCCGATCCCGAGCAGCGGTGACGGGGAATCCGACGAGTCGAAGCTGCACCAGATGCCGCCGCCGGGGGCGCTTTGCCAGCCGATCTCCGCCAGGTTCAAGATGAACCAGCCGTCGTCCGCAGGCACCAGGCCGGCCTCGGTCTCGTTGATCCGCGCTGGGTCCACGGCGCAGGACCTTATCTCGGCGTTGCGGCGGCGACAGTTCTCGCAATCCAGAACGCGTCGCGCCCCGTAGTGGGTTGGTTGTACCTGCCCATACCCCAAAGAAAGGGGGCAGCATGTGGGGACATTCTTCCCGCGGCGCCCGCATCATTCTGGGGGCACTACTCCTCGCCGGAGTCGCACTGGTACTGGGGGCGACCTCCGCGCGCAGTGACGTTCCAGGGACGTACACCGTTCACAATCTGAGCTCGAACGTGCCCGGCCTGGCGGCGCACACGGACCCCGACCTGCAGAACGGCTGGGGGATCACCGAGCCGGCGACCGGCCCGTGGTGGGTTGCGGACAACGGCACGGACAAGTCGACGCTGTATGCGGCCGACGGCACGAAGCAGGGCCTTGTCGTCGAGATTGTAAACGGAGCGCCGACAGGGACCGTCTTCAACAGTGTCGGCTCCGGGTTCGACGTGAGTGCAAACGGAAAGACGGGCTCGGCCCGCTTCATCTTCGCGAGCGAGTCGGGGACGATCAGCGGCTGGAATCCGGCGGTCGACGCCACCCACTCCGTCGTTGGCGTGACGAAGCCCGGCGCCGTCTACAAGGGTCTCGCTCTCGCCAACGCGGCCAGCGGGCCTCAGCTCTACGCAACCGACTTCGTCGGTGGCCACGTGGACGTCTTCAACTCGTCCTTCGGGCCGGGAGTCGCCAAGGGCGGATTCGTCGATCCGAACCTTCCGAGTGGGTACGCACCATTCGGAATCGCGGCGGTGAACGGGATGCTCGTCGTCACGTTCGCGAAGCAAGAGCCCGGTAGTGAAGACGAGCTTCATCACGAGGGCTTCGGTGTCGTCGACGCATTCGACACCGACGGGAACCTGATTTCGCGGATCGCGACGCACGGCCAGCTCAACGCGCCCTGGGGCGTTGCCCTGGCGCCGGCGAACTTCGGTCCGTTCAGCGGCGATCTGCTGATCGGCAACTTCGGTGACGGGCGAATCAACGCCTACGCACAGCAGCCCGACGGATCGTGGGAGCGAGCCGGCGGGCTCCGTGACTCATCCGGTCGGACGATCTCGATCGACGGCTTGTGGGGCATCGGCTTCGGAAACAACGGTGCCGCGGGGCCGTCGACGACGCTGTACTTCGCGGCCGGGCCGAACGACGAGGCCGACGGCCTCTTCGGCTCGATTACGGCCAACTAAGCGAACTGCAGCCCGCGAACCTGGCTCAGCTTCGGTGAACCAGGTTCGCGGGCTCACACCTGTTGGCGTGCGGTGCGCTGTCACAGCACCGCATGTGTCCTCGTCATAGGCGCTAACCAAGAACCAGCAGGAAAGGAGCTCTTATGCGTGTCCTAGTTGCAGGTGCGGGCGGAGCGATCGGGCGCCGATTGGTGCCGCAGTTGGTCGCGCGTGGTCACGACGTCGTGGCAACGACGCGGAGCGCCGAGAAGACCGCTGCCGTTCGTGCGCTCGGCGCGGAGCCGGTTGTCATGGAGGGCCTCGACGCGGGTTCCGTGGGTGAGGCCGTGGCTCGTGCCGAGCCCGACGTGATCGTCCACCAGATGACAGCGCTCGCCGGTATCCAGGATCTGAAGCACTTCGACGAGACGTTCGCCGTCACGAACCAGCTGCGCACAACAGGGACCGATCATCTGCTCGCAGCCGCCGACGCTCTCGGCGTCACTCGATTCATCGCCGCGAGCTACACGGGTTGGCCGTTCGCCCGTGAAGGTGGTCCCGTCAAGACGGAGGACGATCCCTTCGACGAGCACCCGCCGGCCGAACAGGAGAAGTCGCTAGCGGCCATCCGCTATGTCGAACGAGCCACCGTCGAAAACTCTCCGCACGGGATCGCCCTCCGCTACGGGAGCTTCTACGGCCCTGGTGCCTCCGATGAGCTCGTCAAGGTCGTCCGCAGGCGAAAGCTTCCGCTCGTCGGCGACGCCGGGGGCATCTGGTCGTGGATCCACATCGACGATGCGGCGAGCGCGGCGGTGGCCGCGGTGGAGCGCGGCGCCGCCGGCGTCTACAACATCGTCGACGACGACCCGGCGCCGGTGTCCGAATGGCTCCCCTTCCTTGCGGAGACCGTCGGGGCGAAGCCGCCGCGACACGTCCCCGTGTGGCTGGCGCGGCTCGTGGTCGGCGAGGTGGGCGTCTCGATGATGACGCAGATCCGCGGGTCGTCGAACGCGAAGGCGAAGCGGGAGCTCGGCTGGGAGCCCCACTGGAGCAGCTGGCGCGATGGATTCCGGCACGGGTTGGCGGAGCCGACAGGACGGATGACCGCGGCCGCCTAATGCACGTGTCTCGCAATCACCGCCTGGATCAGTGGGAGCGGACCGAGGTCGAAGACCCGTGCCCACTCGAGAGGCACGAGTCGAGCGCCTCCGAGCAGGCGCTCGACATCACCTCGCGTGCGCATCTTCCTCCGCGCGATCGCATTGAACACGCGGAGCCAGCCCGTCGCGAAGTTGTCGACGAGAACGAGACGGCCAAGCGGGCAGAGGACGCGGGCCACTTCCCTCAGCCCGATCGCCTGGTTCGCCCAGTGATGGAACGAGACGGTGCTGATCACCAGATCGAACTGCGCGTCCGGAAAAGGAAGGCGCTCGGCGAGCGCGACCTCGAGCCGCACATTCGAGCGCGCTCCGAGAGCCGCTCGCGCCACGTCGATCATGTTCGGCGCCGGATCGACACCCGCGAGCAGGACTGTCGCGGGAAGGCTGTCGCCGAGAGCCCGGAGGAGCGCACCCGTCCCGCAGCCGACGTCGAGCACCGCCCCGGGACGAGGCGCAGCGCGAACCACCGTCTCGACCGTGGCGGCGACGACACGCGCGTGGAACTCGGCGCGCGCGCCGTGCTCGTACGACGACGCTCGGCGATCGAAGTGCTCGACGTCGCCGGTCAAAGCGTGATTTGACCGCTCGGACCATGAAAACTCATCGGTCACCGGCTACGTCGCGGTTCGCTCGTCCGAGATTTGGCAACGCTCTCTGGGTATGACCGCAGATTCCCCGCATCGAAACGGTCGTCACGCTCACCGCGTCGTCGTGATCGGCGGCGGTTTCGGCGGGCTCCAGGCCGTCCGCAAGCTTCGGCGAGCGCCGGTCGACGTAACACTCGTCGACCGGCGGAACTTCCACCTGTTCCAGCCGCTTACGTATCAGGTCGCCACCGGCGCGCTCTCCGCCGGTGAGATTGCCTATCCGTTGCGGGCGATCTTCAAGCGCCATCCGAACGTTCGCGTCGTGATGGCGGAGGTCGCCGATTTCGACCTCGACGCGCGCGAGCTCCAGCTCCGGCCCGCGTTCGGGATACCGACGCCGACCGCGATTCCGTACGACACGCTCATCGTCGCGGGCGGCTCGCAGTACTCGTACTTCGGCCACGACGAGTGGCGAGAGCATGCCGCGGAGGTGAAGTCGCTCGAAAGCGCGCTCGTCGTACGCACGCGTCTCCTCAGCGCCTTCGAAGCGGCCGAAGGCGAATCCGATCCTGAGCACCGCGCATCTTGGCTCACGTTCGTCGTCGTCGGCGCTGGGCCGACGGGCGTCGAGATGGCCGGCCAGATTGCCGAGCTCGCGCGCGACACCCTCCGACGTGAGTTCAGCGCGATCGATCCGCGGAGCGGTCGCATCTTGCTCGTCGAGGCGGCAGACCGTGTCCTCACGACGTTTCCGGCCTCGCTCTCTGCGAAGGCCGCACGGTCACTGGAGAAGCTCGGCGTGACCGTTCTCGCGGGAAGGACCGTCGTCGGTATCGACGGCGATAGCGTCACCATCGACGACGGGAGCAGCGCTTCTGAACGGATTCCGACCCGCACGGTCATCTGGGCGGCTGGAGTGACGGCGTCGGGCCTTGCCGGAAGGCTCGCCGACCTGACGGGCGCCGAGCGCGATCGCGCCGGGCGCGTGACGGTCGAACCGGATCTCACGCTTCCGGGACACCCCGAGGTGTTCGCGCTCGGGGACATGGTCCGGGTGCGTGATCGCTCCGGGGATTCCGTCGTCTTCCCGGGCGTTGCGCCGGTGGCCATGCAGCAGGGTCGCTACGTCGGGGACGTCGTGCGAGACCGGCTGCGCTCGCGGCAGACGCGGCCGTTCCGCTACCGGGACAAAGGCAATCTCGCGACGATCGGCCGCGCCGCGGCGGTCGCCGACATCAAGGGCTTGAAGCTCAGCGGGTTCATCGCCTGGGTGACCTGGCTGTTCGTGCATCTCTGGTACCTCGTCGGTTTCCAGAACAGGATCATCGTCTTCATCCGCTGGGCCTTCAGCTTCGCCACCCACGGCCGCGGTGCGCGTCTGATCGTCGAATCATGGGGGGACACGTCTCAGGGCGGACGCCACAGGTCGCAGTAGTCGCGCCCGGCGCCAACGAAGGAACTACGCGTCGCGCTCTTCGTCGTGACCGTAGCGCCGAAGGGCCGGGCTAGAGTCGTTGTGTGCCGACGGACAGAGCGAATGCCGCCGCCGCGAGAGAGATCGTCGACGCCGCCCTGTACTTCGTGCTCGCCACCGCCGATCAGGACGGCAACCCGTGGGCGTCGCCCGTGTACTTTGCACCGGCCGACTACCGCGACTTCTTCTGGGTGTCGAGACCGGAAGCGAGGCACTCGCGCAACATCTCCGCACGTTCCGGCCAGGCAATCGGAATCGTCATCTTCGACTCGACGGCGCCCATCGGCACGGGACGCGGCGTCTACATGTCGGCCGTCGCCCGAGAGCTTCGCGACGACGAAACGGCCGACGGGATCGCAGTCTTCTCACGCCGCTCCCTGGCGCACGGCGGCGCCGAGTGGACGTCGACGGACGTGCAACGTCCGGCCGAGCTCCGCCTGTACCAGGCGACCGCGACGGAGCACTACATCCTCGACGCGCGCGACCAACGCGTGCGCGTGACGCTGTAGCAGCGGGCTACGCGCCGAGGCGGCGGCCGTCGAGCCGGATCGTCCACGGGTCGATCGTGTCGACGACGAGATGCGTCTCGCTCCAGGGATCCCGCGCGAATGTCGCGCGGATGTCGTCCTCCGAGTCCGCCTCGACTGCATGCGCGGTGCGATGCTCGTCGGCGAGCGGACCTCCGAGCACGAGGAAGCCCTCGTCGACGAGGCCGTCCATGAACGACGCATGCTCGTCCCAGCCCGACTGCTCCTCTAACGGACGTGACGCGTCCCATTCGGGCCCGGACCGGCGCAGGATTACCAGGAACATCGCCACTTTCGCGTTCTATCAGGCGTGTTGCCGGGCGTGCATCGCGTGATATGGGCCTGCATGGCTGAGGAGCTCGGCATGTGAGCCCGCGCCCCGGATGCGTCCCTCGTCGAGGACGTAGATGCGGTCCGCACGCCGCAACGTCGACGCGCGGTGCGCGATGACGATCACCGTCCGACGCTCCATCAGACGGTCGAGCCCTCTGAGGACGTACTGCTCTGACAGCGCGTCGAGACCGGACGTCGGCTCGTCGAGGATGACGATCGGCGCGTCTCGCACGAGCGCCCGTGCGATCGCGATGCGCTGGCGCTGTCCACCGGAGAGCGTTGAACCACGCTCCGACACGAGCGTGTCGTAGCCGTCCGGGAGCTCACGCACGAACTCGTCCACGTACGCGGCTTCGGCGGCGGCGAGGATGTCGTCGGGCGACGCGTCGGTCGTCCCGTACGCGATGTTTTCCCGGATCGAGCCGTGAAAGAGGATCGAGTCCTGCAACACGAGTGCGATCTGTCGCCGCAGGCTGGCGAGCGTGTAGTCGCGGACGTCGACTCCGTCCACGAGGACGGCGCCTCGCTGCGGGTCGTAGAACCGCGGAATGAGGCTGACGAGCGTCGACTTTCCGGCACCCGTCGCACCCGCGAGAGCGATTCGCTCGCCGGGCTCGACCATGAGCGAGACGTCGTGCAGAACCTCCAGCTCGTCCGCATACCCGAAGCTCACGCCGCGGAACTCGACGGCGCCGGCGAAACGATGGGCAGTGACCGCGTGGCGGCGTTCGACCACGCGCACGTCGACGGACAGCACTTCGTCCAGGCGGTCGGCGCTTGCCTGCCCCCGACTCACGACCCAGGCCAGCTTCGACAAGTTCCTCATCGGCCTGTAGAGCTGTGAGAGATAGGCGAGGAAGACGAGCAGGAGCCCAAGGCTCATCTCGCCGGAACTGACGCGGTGGGCACCGACCCAGAGGACGATCCCGGTGCCGACGGCGGTGATGACGTCGATGGCGGGCGTCAGCGCCGCCTGTAGACGAACTGCGTCGAGACCCGCCCGCAGACGCTCGACGTTGTGCTCGCGGAACCGCTGCTCGTGACGATCCTCTGTCGTGTACGCCTGAACGACGTGAATCGCGGACAAGGTCTCGGACGCAACCGAGGCGATGTCGCTCTCCTTCCGCCGTGCCACCTTCGATGCCCGCTTGATCCGGCGCGTGCTCACGAAGATCACGACAAAGAGGGCGGGCGCGACGGATAGCGCAATCAGCGCGAACCCCGGGTCGACGACAAACATGACGACGACAATCCCCACGAGCATCGTCACGTTCGGGATCAGCACTGACAGCGACGTGACGAGCATGTCCTGCACCTGGGCGACGTCGGAGGTGATTCGCGTCATCAGATCCCCGACGCGCTGCCTGTCGTGGTACAGCAAGGACTGACGCTGCAGGTGCGTGAAGGCCTCGCCGCGGAGATCCGCCATCACGCGCTGGCCGATCCCGTCCAGAACGTAGGAGCTGAGGTAGTCGGCCGCAGCGTTGACAAGGACGAGCGTGACCAGGAGGACGACGGCCGCGGCGAGGATTGCGTCCTCGCCCGAGCCGGGAAGCGACTCGAGGACATCGCCGACCGCACCCGACAACGGCGTCCCACGAAGGACGTTGTCGACGATCACTTTCAGCGGCCACGGCGTGGCAATGTCGGTCGCAGCGACCACCAGAACGAGTGCACCGCCGACCGCGAGCGGCGCGCGGTACGGCCGAACGCTCCGACGGAAGCGCCAGAAGGTGCGGAACATCAGGGCACTACAGCTTGACGACGCGGCGTTTTGCCCAAACGCCGGCGCCGAGCAGGAGAGCGATCACAACCGCGGCCCCGATGGCGACGAACGCGATCCAGCGCGCGAGCGGCTCGGCGAAGATGCGCGTGGCAGCAGACGTCGGTGGGTCGTCGTGCTTGAGCGCGAGCGCCACTTCGTTTGCCGCGGCCTTGGTGTCGCGGGCTGTCCGGTTCGTGACGCGTGTGGTCTTCGTTTCCGGGCGAGCTTTCCTACCGAGGACGACTTTCCTCGGCTGGGCAGTGCGTCGCGGCAGAGCCGCCTGAGCCGGCGCCGCGCGACCGTGATGCACGGCTGTCGCGTGAATGCGGGCGCGCGGCGAGGCGCCGGTCGTGGTTCGAGAGCTCGGGATGTTGCCGCTC
>JBKPMS010000168.1:0-15057 GCA_046732275.1 Actinomycetota bacterium
CGTCGATCAGTCCCAGCTGCCGCAGCACCCAGTCGATCGGGCTGTAGACCGAGTCGAACATCCACAGCCAGGAGATCGCGGCGAGCGCGACCGGCGTGATCCACGGCAGGAGCACGAAGAAGCGGATCAGCCGCTTGAAACGGAAGTCCGCCACCAGGATCATCGCGAGCGCCTTCGCGAGGACGATCGTGAGCACCATCGTCACGGCCGTGAACAGGAGCGTGTTCCTCAGCGCGCGCCAGAAGGTCGGGTCGTGGAAGATGTCATCGAAATTCTTGAACCCGACCCAGTCGAGGCTCGGGTCGCCCGCGGTGACGTCGGTCAGGCTGAACGCGATCGCCAAGCAGAACGGGATGGCTACGAGCGCCACCACGTAAACCACCGCTGGCAGCAGGAACAGTGGCGCGAGCAAGCCGTCGCGGTCAGACAGAGGCCGGCGCTCGGAGGCGCGCAGCGACTTCATGCCCAGAGCGGCTCCGGAGCCGTCCGCTCGCCGCTTTCAGCGTCGAAGAAGCAGAGGTCCTTCTCGTGGACGGCGAAACGGTGCACCTCGCCCGCCTCGATCGGCGTGGTCACCGTGGCCGGCAGCCGGGCGATCACGCGCGTCTCCTCTCCGAGGCCCCTGGCAGTTCCATAGACGTGCCGGTCGCCCGAGAGGAACTCGATCCGCCCCACCTCGAGATCGACCCCGAGCTTCGGCCCGTCCCCCGGCACGACCACCTCGGGCAGCAGGCTCTCCGGACGGAAGCCGAGCATGTGGCCGTTGCGTGGCACCAGGTTCATCGGCGGGGAGCCCAGGAACGTGGCCACGAAGGTGTCCTGGGGATCCTCGTAGACCTCGTGCGGCGGTCCAAGCTGGCGGAGCTTGCCGTCGGACATCACGGCGATACGGTCGCCGAGTCCCATCGCCTCGGCCTGATCGTGCGTGACGTAGACCGTGGTGGTGCCGAGGTTCCGCTGGAACTGCTTCAGCTCGTCGCGCGCCGACGCACGCAGCTTCGCGTCCAGGTTCGAGAGTGGCTCGTCGAGCAGGAAGACGCTGGGCTCGCGCACAAGCGCCCTGGCCAGCGCCACCCGCTGCCGCTCGCCGCCGGAGAGGTGGCGCGGCTTGCGGTCAAGCAGGTGGTCGATTCCGAGTAGATCGCCCGCCCACCGGGCCTTCTTGCGCCGCTCCTCCTTCGAGATCTTCTCGGCTTTCAGCGGGAAGGTGATGTTGTCCTCCACGGTCTTGTGGGGGTAAAGGGCGTAGCTCTGGAACACCATCGCCACCTGCCGCGCCCGCGGCGGGAGTCCATTCACGACGTTGCCGCCGATCAGGACCTCCCCCTCGGTGGCCTCCTCGAGCCCCGCGATCGTGCGCAGGAGCGTCGTCTTCCCGCATCCGGACGGGCCGAGCAGTACGAGGTATTCGCCCTCGCTCGTGCTGATGTCGACGCCGTCCACGGCCCGGATGTGATGGCCGTGCCCGCGATAGTGCTTCTTGAGGCCCCTGACCTCTAGCGCGAGCGCCATGGCTACCCGTTACGTGCCGCCGCCGATGAGGCCCTTCTTGCGCCACTTGTCGAAGATGGGGTTCATCTGCGACTCGGCGTCACTCACCGCCTGCTGCGGGCTGTTCTTACCGCGGGCGGCCGCAGCGAGCATGTTCGGCAGGATGAACGTGCCGAAGACCTCGCCGATGGCCGTGTTGGCCGGGCCCGGGTATCCGACGTTGCGGCTCCAGTCGAGCGCGTCCTTGAGCACCGCCAGCTTGTTCGGCGGCTTCGAGCCGAACGGATCCTTGCCGAGCCAGTCCGGCAGCTGCGGCACGAGCTTGTCGAAGCCCGGGAAGTCATACAGCTTGGATTCCCACGTCGCGCGCGCGAAGTTCTGCGTGTAGTGGAGCAGGAACTCCTTCGCGGCGTCCGGGTTCTTCGCGTACTTCGGGACGAGCCAGTTGTACATCACGTGCTGGGCCGCCCATCCGCCCTTCGGTCCGCTCAGCGCCTTCGTGATGAAGGTGTCGTCGGCAGCCGACGGGTTGACCCCCTGCATGGTGCGGTAGGCGGAGATCGAGTTGAGGATGTACGACATCTTTCCGCCCACCAGACCCTCATTGTTAGAGGCCGGGTTCCAGCCGAAGACCTCGGGGGTCATGGCGCCCTTGTAGAGCTTCTGCATGTACTCGACCGCGGCCACTGTCTCGGGCGAGTTGATGGCCACGTTCTCGCGCTCGTCCTGCTCGGTTCCGCCAAACGACCAGATCAGGGCCCGAGCCGCCATGTTCGAGTCGATCTCCGGCGACATGCCGATGCCGAGCTGAACGTCCTGCTTGCTCTTGATTTGGGAGCCACCGTTGAGCAGGTCGTCGTACGACTTCGGGCCGTTCGGCAGGTTGGCCTTCGCCCACAGGCTCTTGCGGTAGTCGCCGGGGTCGGGCACCCATCCAGGCGCGTACGCGAAGTACTTGTGGGTGGTCGGGTTGAGGCTGCACTTCCGGCAGATGTCAAGCTGCTTGCCGAATCGCCGCTCGGCCTCCTGCGTGACGTCGGCAAGATCGATCATGCTCGGCTCGAACTGGGGCAGCGGGCCGATGTGCTGGATGAGGTCATGGCCAGAGCCGGCCCCGACCTCGGCCTCGAGGCGGGTGGGCACCTCGGTGGTGTTGATGTGATCCACCGTCACGTCCACGCCCACCTGCTTGCCCCAAGCGGGCGCGAACTTGTCGAACCACTTGTCGTGGCTCGGCACGAAGTGGCTCCACATCAGGATCTTGAGAGAACCGGAGAGCTTCTTCGACGGCTCCGTGTTCTTGACGGCCGGCGCCGCCCCCGCCGGTGCAGTCTGAGCCCCCTTCTGGCTGCCGCCACACCCCGCCAGGATGACGAGTCCGGCTGCGCCTTTTAGGAAGGTTCGCCGCTGGATAGGTCGCGGCGTGGAATATGGCATCGCCAAACCTCCGCGAACAGCGTCCAATTCTCTCTACCCCCTAGAGGCAGCATCTAACCGGAGCGGTACGACATGCCGCTAGCAACGCGACGCCGTACACCGTCATGTCCAACGCCCGTGGTCTCGCCAGAAGCTCCTGCGTTAGCGCGGCAGCAAACATCACCTCGGGGGCGCGCAGCATCCGACGGCTGTTGTTCCGGCTCGGCCGCGGTTGGGGTCCGGCCACCGCGGCTGCCTTGCGTTGCCGCAGCGCTCCCCCGCGGTTGTCTGCCTCCCTCGACCTGTCGGCAAGCCCTCTGAGTCGCCTGCAACGCCTGACATCACCTACATCCGCCGTCGGGCGAGCATCCACGCCAACCTTCCCGCTGCCGTCCTCCGCGCGGATCCCGGGATCCGGAAATCGGCGCCGTCGTCAGCGGAGCGTTTTGCCTTCGCGCAGCATCTCAAGGGCTTGAGTCACGCGACGCTCTCGGGTCTCCTGGCGCTTGGCGTCGCCTACCCAGCGCGCATACTCCTTGCGGTGAGTGAAGGCCAGAGCCTCAAAGGCAGCGTTCGCGGCAGGATCCCCAGCTAGGGCACGGGCGAGCGCTTCGGGTATGTCGACCTCACGGGGGGCCGTGTCAAGCTCGATCGCGACTTCGACGGTGTCTCCCGCCTGGGCGCCAGCCGACTCGCGTATCGCGCGATTCAAGCCCAGCAGAGTTTCGCCGTGCATGGGGGTCACCGTCGTGCGCCAGCTGTAGCCGTTGACCGTCGGGCGGACTGGACAGCGTTTCGCGCCCTCTCCGATGGTCGCGACCTGCTCGTCATCGAGAACAATCGCGGCGGCGGGGCCGCGCGCCACGAGCGTCGTGGTCACCCGAACGGAGCCCACAGACCGTGAGTTTTGCAGTTCGCCGCGGCGCCGTTGGCGCACCCCAAGCGCCGCCTCGCGGCCCATCCGCTCGTACGCGCCGACCTCGAGATGGCGCGGGTTGGCCCGACCGTCGTCGAGCGTCGGCGGCTCGAACAGCCGGTCGTAGGCGTCGTGCATCGTGCGAGCCGCGGCCAGCGTGCCCAGGTCGGCGGCACGCTGCTCCCGCCCACCCTTTCCGATGCCCTGCGCGACCCCGCCCAGCAGCACGGCGCCGACGACGGCCGCGGCCATCGCGGCGACCAGAAGGAGCAACGCCTGACCAGAGTCCAGACCGCCCTGGATCCCACACGGGACACGTCACGCAGACCGCGCTTGCATGCGTCCACCGTCGCATGAACGGCGTTACGACTCCACGCCCATCTGTCACACGTCGGTGGACGCGTTGCATCGCAACGGACCGTCGGCGGCCTCCGCTCCGTGGAGACCGGTCAGTCACAGACCCGGCCGGCCTCGCTAGCCCGAGTCGTCTCGGCGAGCCCGTTCGTCGAACGGTGCGCCCGACCGGCCACGAGGAGCGACGGCCGGTTGCCAAGCCCCCTTCAGCAGGCCGAGCTTCGGGATCCGTCCGAACCGGACACCGCCGGAGATGCAAGCTGGCGGCCGGTCCCGGGCACCACGTGCCTCGGCTCGCCGTCGCAGCTCATCCCGATCCGCCACCAGCACTTCCGCTCCTCCTACCCAACCCACCCATGGGGCATCGCGCCTTCTCGCCCAAGCTCGCGAACCGCTCGGCGAGAATACCTAAGTGCCGGGCTGAGCCGCTGCCCGGCGCGCGCGCCCAAGGATGCGCGGGGCGATGGGCGTTGCGAGGAGGGTCGGGCGAAACGACCAGCGCTCGCGCGTCTCGAGGGTGAACCCGGAGGCGACGAGGGTCGCCTCGGTGTCGCGGCTCGTGTGGCAGCCGCCGAAGAGGCGTGGCCAGAACGTCGCGTCGAACAGGCGCTGCATCCGGGCCAGGCGACGGTTGCGGGCGACGACATGCTCGTAGAAGCGAAGCTCGCCGTTGGGTCGCAGGACCCGCGCGGCCTCGGCCAGCGCGCGGCTGGGGTCGGGAACGCTGCAAAGGACGCCGGCCAGCACCACTGCGTCGACCGACGCGTCCGGAAGCGGCAGCCGCTCGGCGAGGCCGTTGACCACCTCTACGGGGACCGGCGCTCGCTCTGCCGCCTCGAGCCCGCGCTCGCGCAGGATGCGCTCGGGCTCAAGCGACCAGTTCGCACACCGTCGCCGGGTAGTAGGCGAACGACACGCCGCTCCCGGCGCCGACCTCGACCACCCGACCGGAGAGCCCGGCCAGCAGCTGCCGACGACGCTCGGCGCCTCCCCTGCGCTCCTCGGTGGCGCTGGCCCGAGCCTGGATGTGGGCGAACAGTCGGCGGTCCATGGGTGGTTCCCAGCAGATCGTAAGCTCGCCGCCCGAGTCCGCCACCGGCTTGGCGCCGCTTGGCGCTACCGGCTCCCCGACCCAACCGATCGCAGCGCCTCGTCGTGGTCGAGGAAGGCCGCGATGCGGGTCGCTTGCCCGTCGGGGCCAAACCGAGCTACGACCGTGAACGCCGTCGGCACCGCCGCCCCACTCGAGGCACCGCTGACGATCCAGCGGCACTCGCAATCGTCGCGTCGTTCCGCTCCTCAACGCGGTCCACCTCGAGCCGGGGCTCCTCCCACGCCCCGCTCCATTCCTCGAGAAAGCTCGCGAAGGCCGCGCGCCCGACGAACGGGCCGGGCTCGGGCCACCGCGGGTCAGGTTCGAAAACCACTCCGGGAGCGAACCAGGCAACGAACGCCTGCACGTCGCCGGAGTTGTAGGTGTCTGCCACCTCCGCGAACCATTTCGTTGAGGGCACCTCCATCGTTCAACCGTATCCCGGGATTGGGGCCGAGCGCGGTCAGTGCGTGCGCGTCGCCGGTGTGGTCTCGTTGAGGCCCTCGCAAGGGGGCGACGAACGACGACAAGCGTGGTCTCGTTGAGGCCCTCGCAAGGGGGCGACGAACGACGACAAGCCCTCGTTGCGGGGGTGACCGTCATTCGGTCGGACATACCGACCAAAGGTCAGGCAACGTCGGCCACCGAGGCCCCGAACTCATACGACCGCCTCCAGGACGGTCGCGAGCGGGCGGCTCGCCCCGAGGGGCGCGGTCGCGCCGGCCGCGGCGAGTGCTCGGCCGACTGGGCCAAGCGCCAGGCTGCACGCACTAACGGCGGGGTGGCGCGCGTTCAGCGTTGCGACCGCGAGGTCGACAACGCACGGGTCCGCGTCAGGGTCGGCGGCGACCACGATCGCGTCCTGAGCGAGCAGCAGCTCGTCGAGGATCTCCGGCCGAGGGCCGGCGAGGACGAGTACCGCGGGGGCGGCCGCGGCGGCGAGCGCTCGTTCCGCCGTCGCGACGGCATCCTCGGGGTTTTCAGGGAGGACCGTTCGCACGAGGCTCCCCGTGGCGGTGGCGTCGATGCCGCGCGCGGCGAGGCTGCGGCGCAAGCGCCGAGCTCCGCCGCCCGCCAGGGCCTGAAGCGCAGGCGTCGCCCAGTCGCCGGGAGGCCACGCGCACACGAGCGCGCGCCGGGCGCGGACGCCGCGCGCCACGACCAGCGCAACCCCGGAGCCGATGGCGAGTGCATGGCGCGGTGTGGCGATCATTCCGACGCACGGCGCGGGCGGGGCCACCGCAACGCGATGGTGCCGCTGGCGAGCCGCCTCCGGCGCCGGCTCGACAAAGACGGAGGCGAGCTTGCCGAGGAGGTCGGTCATCGGCGGACCCCTCCCGACTCGAAGCGGGCGAGGAGGTCGGTCATCGCCGGATCGTCTCCGTCATCGCGGCGCCGCCTTTGCCTCAGCGGTCGACGCGAGCAGGTTGCCGACGCTGTGCACCACCGCCGGAGGGCGCACACGCACGCGGACGGTCTTGCCGTGGACGGCGACGTCGACGTGTGCGCCCGACCAGCCGGGAATCGCATGCTTGGCGGCGTCGTGGGGGTCGGTGCCTTCGAGGATGGCAACGGCGCCGGCTTCTGCCGCGTGGTCGGCGAGCTCGGCCGCGAGGCCGGCGGCGAGGATCTGGAGGGCGGCGAACGCCACAATCGCGAGGACCGGAAGCATCCCGACCACCTCGACGGTCGACTGGCCGAGAGAGCGGGCGTGAGGGGTGGAGCGGGTCGTCTCGTCCGGCGAGCGCGGGCCAGGGGTCGAGCGGGTCGGCTCGTCGGGCAAGCGCGGGCCAGGGGTCGAGCTGGTCCTTTCGCCGAGCGGGGGTGGGCCGTCGAGGGGTCGGCGGGCTGGCATCACCCGTCCTGGGGCTCGAAGTGGGCCTTCGCCGATACCGTCGCCAGGCGGCCGTCGCCCATCGCCAGCGGAACCGCGATCCTCACCTCCGCCTTGCCGTCGTCGTCCGTATCGACGTCGAGGCCGCGCTCCAGGGCGCCCGGGAGCGCTCGACGTGCCGCCGCTTCGGCATCGCCACCCACAGCGGCCGCTCGCGCCGCCGCCCGGGCGGCCGCGCCCGACACCCAGACCGCCTGACCGGCGACCACTGCCTGCCAGAGCGCCGCCGCCAGCAGGATGACGATCGGGATCATGGCGACGAGCTCGACCGCCGCCTGTCCGTCGTGCGCGCGCCATCGGGGCATGGGGCTACGGTCGCGTGGGCGGTGCTGAGAATCTACGCGCGAATGCAAGGAAAGCGTGATGAATTCGTGTACGCGGTCGCGACGCCCGACGATGCCGCCGAGCTGACCGCCACGGTGCTCACGGGCTTCGAGACCTATCGCGCCTTCGCGCCGGCGGGGTGGGATCCGCCGCCTGAGATCCGCGACGTCAACGCCATGCGGCGGCGCCTGAGCGACGCCGACGCATGGTGCCTGGCCGCCCGCACGCAGGCGGACGAGCCAGTGGGGCACGTGTCGTTTGTCTCGTCGATGACCTCGCGCTGGCCCGAGAAGCTCGACGACCTCGCCCATCTCTGGCAGCTCTTCGTCCGCCCACCCTTCTGGGGCAGCGGGGCAGCCACGACGCTGATGCGTCGCGCCATCGCCGAGGCGGCCGCGCAGGGCTACACCGCCATGCGCCTCTACACGCCCGCCGATCAGCAGCGCGCGCGCCGTTTCTACGAGCGCGAGGGCTTCGTCCAGCGCGCCGACAGGATCCCGAGCGACCTGGGCTTCCCCGTGGTCGAGTACCGGCGATGCGTCGGCGCTGAGTAGGCGCTCGGCGGTCAGTCGGCGCTCAGCGCTCAGTACGCGATCGATGGCAGCCAGGCGCCCGCCGGCTCGTTGTAGAGCCCGATCGTCATCAGCGTCGACTGCTGCACGATCCGCAGCCCGCGCTCGAGGCACCACCGCAGCAGCGCCGCGTTACGCGACGGGACCAGGACCCCCAGGCCCATGACGGCGTCCGCCGACCCGAGCAGAGCGATCAAGTCGTCGTTGGCCTCGGCGACCGCGTGCCACCCGTACCCGAAGCCGGTCGCGTAGCCGGTCAGCCGCCCGTCGCGCAGCACCACCCGCGCGGTGCGATCCGCGACCGCGTCACGCAGCTCGCGGCTGCGCTCGTGGCCGTGGACCCGCTCGCAGAGCGCGTCGCAGGCGGCCACGTCGTCGAGCCCGGCCGGCCGCACCTCCACGCCTGTCAACGCGAAGGCCGGCACCGTCCCCTGCACCACCGACAGCGGCTCGCGAACGACGAAACCGAGCTTCGCGTACAGCGCCAGCGACCGGTAGTGGTAAGCGGTCTGGACGAGCCGGATACCGGCGGCTCCGCGCGACCGCGAGCGTGCCACCACCGCCTCCATCAACCGCCGCCCCACGCCGTCGTCCTGGGCCGCCGGATCCACCACCACCGGCCCCACCCCCACGATCGGTCCCCGCTCGTCCACGAACGCGCAGCCGACGACCGCGCCGCCGCGCTCGCACGCGAAGCCGGCGTACCCGTCGTGCCCGAGCATCCGCCCCGCCATGAAGCGGGTGAACTCGGGCGAGGCGGGCTCGACGGGGAGCCGGTGGCGTTCGGCGATCGACTGAAATGCGTCGTAGAAGATCCGCCCGCACGTGTCGGCGTCATCGGGGGTCGCGAAGCGGAGCGTCGAAGCGGTGGGATGGGTCGAAGTGGTCATGGCGGGATCGTGCGACGTCACCGTGATGTCAACCATCCCAAATGTTCGGGGGAGTAGCCTTGGCCAAGTGCGCCGGGAGGCCCAGCCCGCGCTCGACGACCTCGGGCGCCTCGCCCTTCGCGCGCCGTCGCGGGCGGAGTTCTTCGACGAGGCCGCGGCGCGGCTCAAGCGCGTCGTTCCTTTCGACGGCGCGTGCTGGCACACCCTCGATCCGGGCTCGGACCTGATCACCCAGCACCGCCTACAGGATCTGCCCGACCGCTTTCCCGTCCTGGCCGAGAACGAGTACGCGGTGGCCGACGTCAACAAGTTCGCGGCCCTGGCGCGCGCTCCGCGCAAGGCCGCGACCATGACCGAGGCGACGGGTGGCCAGCCCGAGCGCAGCCCCCGCTTCCGCAACCTTCTCACCCCCGCCGGCCTCGGCCCCGAGCTGCGCTGCGCGTTCGTGTCCGAAGGGACGACGTGGGGCGCACTCATCCTCGTGCGGCGCGCCGGACAGCCCGACTTCGACGACCGCGACGTCGACCTCCTCGCCGCGGCCTCGAGCTTGTTCGCGCGTGCGGTGCGGCGCGGCCTGGTCGCCGAGGCCGCCGAGCCCGCCGCCCCCGAGGCCCCCGGGCTGATCGAGCTCGACGCCTCCGGCGAGCTGATCCGCGCTTCGACGTCTGCCGAGCCCCTGCTCGCGGAACTGTCGGGCACGACCTTTCAGGCCGGCGTGCGGTCGGCGTCCGTCCATGCCGTCGCGAGCGCGACTCGCACCGCCACCGGGGCGCTTCCGAGCGCAACGGTCAAGACGCCGGCTGGCAGCTGGCTCGTCCTCCACGGCGCCCGGATCGGAGCGGGCCAGGCAGGGGACGTCGGCGTGTTCGTTCAGCGCGCCCACCCCACGCTCGTCGCACCGCTTCTGCTCAAGGCCTACGGCCTCACCCCGCGCGAGCAGGAGGTGGCGCAGCTCACGTTGCGGGGCGCGACGGCGATCCAGTCCGCGCAGCGGCTTGCAATCTCGCCTCACACCGTCAACGACCACCTCAAGGCGGTCTACGAGAAGACCGGCGCGCGGACGCGCGGCGAGCTCTCGGCGACGCTGTTCTTCGGCGAGCACTTGGCCCGCATTCAGGACCAGGTGGCGATCGGCGACGATGCGTCCTTCGTCGACGCGCCCCGGCCCCGCAACGTCGAGCTCGCGCCGGCCAGCTAGTACTGCCGCGCCTGCCGCCAGGTGGCGTAGAGCGCATAGGCCGCCGCGAACAGCAGCGCGAACCAGGCGATCACGCCCGCGCTGGTCAGCCACAGGCGCGATGTCGCCGCGAGGGTCACGACGACGACCCCGATCGCGACGTACAGCGTCGCCCGCCATCGGTCGTCGAGCGTGAACAGGGCCGCGCGGTTCTCCCGGTACATCCGGGCGGCGAACCACACCAGCGTGCCTAGGAAGGCAATCGAGAGCGCGGTTCCCACCGCGCCGGCGGCCGTCCCGCCGCCCGGAAGCAGGGCCACGGCGGCGGCAAGGCCGAGGATGATCGCGATGTAGACGACAGTGCGAAGCACCGCCGCACACCGTACCTACGCCGGGACCGGTTCGTGCTCGGAGGTTGCGTCCGAATCCGCGGGCTCGACGGCAGCGGGTGGGATCTCCTCTGCAGCCGCCGCCTCGGGCGCGAACCGGTACCCGATCCCGAAGTGCGTATGGATGTAGCGCCAGCGCGGCGAGGCCCGCTCGAGCTTCTGCCGCAGCTTCCGGACGAACACGTCGACGGAGCGGTCGCCGTGGGCCATCGCGTAGCCCCACACGCGCTGGTAGATCTCCTCGCGCTCGAGGACCTGGCCCTGCGCCTCGGCCAGCAGCTGGATGAGCTCGAACTCGCGTCTCGTCAGATCGATGGACCGCCCGGCGACAAGAGCCTGGAACTGGTCGGCGCGGATCTCGACCTCGCCCGCGACCAGCGGGCCGGCGTCGACCCGCGCCTCGGCACGCCTGCGCCGCCGCACGACGGCCTCGATGCGCGCGATCAGCTCCTCGGGATGGCAGGGCTTCGTCACCCAGTCGTCGGCGCCGAGGCGCAGGCCGCGGACCCGCTGGGCCACCGACGACGGCCCCGTGCACACGATCACCCCGAGCCCCGGTAGCGTCGTGCAGAGCCGCTCGAGGTATGACCAGCCCGGCGTGCCGAGCGTCGCCAGATCGACGACCACGGCGTTCAGGCGCATCGCGACCATGGTGTCGAGCGGCAACGGGCTTGCGAGCACGCGGTGCTGCCAGCCCACCGCGTCGAGGCGCTTGGTCAGGACCCGGAGAAAGCCCGAGTCGGCGTCGAGCACGGCCAGGCGAACGGACGATCGGGCCGAGGCCACAGGCCGCCCCGAGTCTCCGACGCGTCCTGGCGCCGGCTGGGTCGAAGCGGTCATCTGGCTCGCAAGTCTAGTGGCGGACCGGGACGGCGGGTCACCCCGCGAAGACGCCGATTACGGCTTTTTCACAACGAGTTTGCGGAAAAACGCCTCCGCCTCTCACGCCGAGGGTGACCGCTGGATCGACCTCGTTTGGTGGCGCACGCTGGAGGACGCCCACGCCGCCGCCAAGGTGGCGCTCACCTCGGCATCGTGTGCGCCGATGTTCGCGCTCATCGACGACCAGTCGATGCTGATGGTTCATGGCGAGCTCGCCGTCCCGCCGGTGCACGCCGCAGCAGCTACGTCATGAGGAGTGGCTTGCGCGCGCGCACGATCGCCGATGCCGCGTGCTCGTGAACCCGGTGAGTGGCGCGGATCTCGACCTCGGCGAATCCGGCCGCCTCGAGGGCGGATGCGAACTCACGCCCGGTCAGCGCGCCGGCGACGCACCCGGTCCACGCTGCCATGTCGGCGCGGGTGGCATCGTCCATGTCCTCGTCGGCGATCACGTCCGACACCGCGAAGCGGCCACCCGGCCGGAGCACCCGAGCGGCCTCGTCGAGCACGCGCTGCTTGTCGCCCGAGAGATTGATCACGCAGTTGGAGATGACGACGTCGATGCTTCGGTCGGGCAGCGGGATCTCCTCGATGTGGCCCTTGAGGAATTCGACGTTGTCGGCCCCGGCGTCGCGGGCGTTGGCGCGGGCGCGGTCGAGCATCTCGTCGGTCATGTCGAGCCCGATGGCCCGGCCCGTCGGGCCGACGCGGCCCGCCGAGATCAGTACGTCGGCGCCGGCGCCCGAGCCGAGGTCGAGGACGGTCTGGCCCGCGTGCAGGTCGGCGACGGCAGTCGGAACGCCGCAGCCCAGCGAGGCGTTCACCGCCGACCCGCCGGCCACCCCCGCGTAAAGGGTGTTCCCGAACCCCTCGCCGCAGCCGCAGCCGCTCCCTTCGCGGGCGGCGGCGGCATAGCGCTCGCGGACGACGTTGCGGATCTCGGTCAGCTCAGCCATGCGGACAGCTCCTCGAGGGCATCGGAGGTGACGTAGTAGTAGGCCCAGAGCCCGCGCCGCTCGGAATCCACGATCCCGGCGTCGCGCAGCTTCTTGAGGTGGTGTGAGAGCGTGGGCTGGCTGATGTCGAACAGCGGCACGAGCTCACACACGCACACCTTCCCGGCGTGCTTGCGCAGCACGTCGACGAGTTGCAGTCGCACCGGGTCGCCCAGGGCCTTGGCGATCGTCGCCAGGCGTTCGGCGCGCTCCGGCTCGACGTCCGGATGGACCAACGGTTCGCAGCAAGGCTTGCCGACTGGTCGCTTTCGCTTCGGAGACAAATCTAGATCGACGGCGATCTATGTAACCTACCTGATTCCGTGGCCCACGTCCTCTTCGTCTGCCTCCACAACGCCGGCCGTTCGCAGATGAGCGAGGCGCTCTTCGCCCTCGCCGCCGACGGCCGGCACGAGGCGCGCTCGGCGGGCACGCGGCCCGCTGACCGCGTCCACCCACAGGTCGTGGATGCGATGCGCGAGATCGGCGTCGACCTCGGCGCTCGGACGCCGCGGCGTCTGGACACCGGCCTAGCCGCGTGGGCCGACGTCGTCGTGACCATGGGATGCGGTGACGAGTGTCCGCTCATCCCCGGGAAAACCTACCTGGACTGGGAGCTCCCCGACCCGGCCGGCCTCCCGCTCGCCGAGGTCCGCATGCTGCGCGACGACATCGAACGCCGGGTCGCGCAGCTCGTCGCCGAGCTCGACTGATCAGCCCAGGGCCGCGACGCCCTCGGCCACGCGCTCAAGTGTCGGCGCGGCGACGTCCGGTTCGGGGATCGTCGCGGTCAGCCGCCCTTCGAGGTGGCCGACCCACGCCGTGCGCCAGCCGGCGTGCGAGGCCCCCAGCAGGTCCCAGGCGTGCGCCGCGACGAGGCAGATCTCGTCGCCGCCCGCCTCCAGACGCTTCTCCGCCGCCCGGTAGACGCGGAGGTCCGGCTTGAAGGCGGCTGCGGCATCGGTTCCAACCACGGCGTCAACGGCGTCCCGCAGCCCGGCGGCGGCCAACGCCTGGTCGGCGGCTTCACCTGCGCTGTTGGTGACTACCGCGACGCGCAAGCCGGCGTCCGCAAGCCGACTCAGAGCGCGCTCGGCGTCGGGGAAGGGCGGCAGCGCCGACGCCCGCTTGACGGCGCCGGCAAGCGCGGGCCCGTCGAGACGGCGCCCCAGCGCCGCCGCCACGAAGTCCGAGAAGTCGCGATACTCGCCGACCACGCTGGTCGCCATCGCCAGCACCACCGCGTCCGTGAGCGCCCGGCGGCCGAGCTCCGGCTCGCCAGGCACCACACCGGCCGGATCGAGCAGCGTTCCGTTGAGATCGAACGCGACCCAACGCACGGGCGGTCGCCCGTCCGGCTATCCGGACAGGCGCCGCTCGAGCTTGAGCTCACACATGTCCACCGAGGCCCGGGTGCCCGGGGTGTCGCCCGGGTCCATCGCGGCGAACTTCTCGTCGCCGACGCGCATGTCCTCCTCGCTGTCGAAGTGCTGGATGACCACCGCGGTTCGCTGGTTCTCGTCGAGGAGGAACTGCAGGCCCGTGGTCGGGATCCCCTCGGGCGGTCCCTCGGACTCCTCCACCCGCGAGAGCAGGCCCTTGATCCGCTCCGGGTCCACGTCGGTGAACCTGACGACACGTACGAACACGGGAGCCCCCTAGCCGCGCTTGGCGTAGTCGCCGAACTCGCCGAAGTCGAGGAAGACGCACGGCTCCTCGCCCACGACCTCGGCGTCGTGGCCTGGCGGGATCGCGATGACGTCGCCGGGTCCGCACTCGCCCGTGGCGCCGTCGTCCATGAACACGCGCATCCGGCCGGACACGCAATAGCCCAGATGCGAGACCTGGCAAGAGTCGGTCCCGGCGATCGGCTTGACGTTCTCCGACCAGCGCCACCCGGGCTCGAACGTGCCGCGACCGATCACCTTGCCCGCCACGTTGACCACCTGTGCCTGTCCCTTGCCCTCGAACGGTCGCACCTCGTCCGGGGAATCGAAGCTCTTGACCTCAACGTCTGCCATGGGCGGTTTCCTCCATCGTCGCTTGGCCCGCCACGACCCTACCCCTCACGTGCGCGCGCGTGCAAACGGACGGACTGGCACCGTTTGCCGGGCCACCGGCTTGGGCAGAACACGGCCCGACCGTGGCCGATCCCTGCCTAGCGTCTTGAGTGGGAAGGACTCCGCCGCGCGATCGGCGAAGCTCGCTCGCAAGGTGAACCCCGTCGGCAAGCCGCCCAGGCCCTGCGGGCAGCCGTGACCGATCGCCGGGCGGTTGTCGTCCTCGCGATCGCCGGGGCGTCCGGCGCTGCTTTCGCTGCCATCGTTGCGCCCAGCGCCGCCGACGAGCCGCCCACCTCCACGATCCCGCGCGCCGCACTCGGTGCCCCCAGCGGCGCCGACCTCGCCCAGCACGCCAAGCACGGGTCGCGCGCGGAGCGGACGCCGTCGTCGTCGTCCGGCACCTCGACGCACGCAACGACCACCAGGACCGAGACCGACGCGTCGACCACCACCAACACCTCCCCCGCGTCGACCCCATCGGCCTGCGACGACGATGCCGCCGCAGCCGCCCGCGAGCGGCGTCGGCGGGCCGCTGTCGCGGAGCGGCGCCGCCGTCGCGAAGCGGCGGTTGAGGTGGCGGGAAGCGCGACCGGCGCGAGCG
>JBKPMS010000169.1:0-6418 GCA_046732275.1 Actinomycetota bacterium
ATTTGTCAGCCTGAGGCTGACTCAGTCGACACTCGGGGCCGTCGCCCTACCCCCCGATCTGCGACATCGACCGCGCCGGCTGCACGAAGCCCGGATCGTTGACGTGGTGCTTGAGCTCCTTGCGCCACACCGCGTCGCGAACGATCTGCTCGAGGTCGTCGTCGGTGGCGCCGGCGCGCAGCGGCGCGCGCAGGTCGGTCTCGTTCAGCGAGAACAGGCAGGTCCGCAGCCGCCCGTCGGCGGTCAGCCGGATGCGGTTGCAGTCGCCACAGAACGGCTCCGAGACGGGGTTGATGAACCCGATCCGCCCGCGCCCGTCGGCGAACCGGTACACGCGTGCGGTCGCGCTCGGCTCGCGCGGCTCGGGCTCGAGGGGCCACACTTCCTCGATCCGGGCGCGGATCTCGGCACCGGTCAGGACGCGGTCTCGGTCCCAGGCGTGGTCGGCGTCCAGCGGCATGAACTCGATGAAACGCACCTGGTAGGGGTGCTCGCGGGCGAAGCGCGCGAAGGGGAGCACCTCGTCCTCGGTGAAGCCGCGCATGGCGACTGCGTTGACCTTGATCGGGTGCGCCTCGGGGAAGCGGGCCAGCGTCTCGAGCCCGGTCAGCACCCGCGGCAGCGCGTCGCGGCGCGTCATCTCGAAGAACCGGTCGCGCTGGAGCGAGTCAATCGAGACGTTGAAGCGATCGACGCCGGCGCGCACCAGCGCCTCGGCGTCGCGCTCGAGCAGGTAGCCGTTGGTGGTCACCGACACCTCGCCCAGCACGTCGATCGCGCACAGCTGCGCCGCCAGCGCCGGGAACTCGCGGCGCACGAGCGGCTCGCCGCCGGTGAGGCGCAGGTCGCGGATGCCCATGTCGGCGAGCAGCGCCACGATGCGCTCGATCTCCTCGAAGGTGAGGATCTCCTTGCGCTCGAGCCACGGCAGGCCCTCGGCGGGCATGCAGTACTGGCAGCGAAAGTTGCACCGATCGGTCACCGACAGGCGCAGGTCGGCGATCTTCCGGCCATGACCATCTTGAAGTGGCGCACGCGCCATGCACCAAGCGTAGCCTTCTGAAAATCCTTTCGGGTAGGGACGCGGCGGCGACGGCCGCACTACTGGCCCGGACATCCGGCCTCGCGGCCTGCGGCGGAGGGGCGAGCGCTGGGTCGGTTGCGGGCGCAAACGTCGAGAGCTAGGTTGCAGGGGATTCTCAACCCTTCTCTCCTGGAGGCATAGATGGGCGTTCCGATTCGCGTCACGGTCAACGACGTCGCTCGCGACCTCGAAGTCGAGCCTCGGGTCCTCTTGGTCCACATGCTTCGCGACCGGCTTGGCCTGACCGGCACGCACGTCGGCTGTGACACGTCCAACTGCGGCGCGTGCACCGTCCACCTCGACGGCCACGCGGTCAAGAGCTGCACCGTGCTGGCCGTGCAGACCGACGGCGCCCACGTGACGACGATCGAGGGCATGGCCAAGGACGGCGTACTCCACCCCCTGCAGGAGGCGTTCTGGGACAACCACGGCCTCCAGTGCGGCTACTGCACTCCGGGCATGATCATGGCCGCCAGCGAGCTGCTCGCCCACAACCCGGATCCGACCGAGGAGGAGGTTCGCACCTCGCTCGAGGGCAACCTCTGCCGCTGCACCGGGTACCACAACATCGTCAAAGCGGTCCTCGAGGCGGCCAAGCACCCGGAGGGCGGGAAGATCCCCGTGCCACCGCCCGCCGGGAGAACGGACATCACGATCGGAGGGGTCGGAGGATGAGCGGGACCACCGAGCAGGCCACCGACGGGAACGGCTGGGTCGGCCGCACGATGCGGCGCAAGGAAGACGCCCGCATGATCACCGGGGAGGGGACCTACGTCGACGACGTGACGCCGCACGGGACGCTCTACGCGGCGATCGTCCGCTCGCCCGAGGCCCACGCGCGCATCGTCAGCATCGACACCTCGGCGGCGAAGGCGCGCGACGACGTGATCGCCGTGTTCACCGGCGAGGACCTCTCCGACCTGGCCGTCCCGCTGCCGATGGCGTGGGCCCCGCCCGGCGTCGAGATGCGCACGCCCGACCACTGGCCCCTGGCGCGCGGCAAGGTCTGCCACGTCGGCGACCCGGTCGCGGTCGTGATCGCCGACAACAAGTACACGGTCGTCGACGCCGCCGAGGACGTCGTGGTCGAGTACGACCCGCTGCCGGTCGTCACCGATCCGGAGAAGGCGCTCGAGGACGGAGCGCCGATCATCCACGAACAGTTCGGGACGAACGAGTCGTACCAGTGGTCGCTGGGCGGCGGCGACCTCGAGGCCGGATTCGCGGAGGCGGACAAGATCGTCGAGCGGCGGATCGTCAACCACCGCATGGCGGGAGCGGCGATCGAGCCGCGCTCGATGGTGGCGGAATGGCGCGGGGACGCGCTCACGCTCACCACGACGACACAGATCCCGTTCATCGTGCGCTCGCAGCTCGCCGGCCAGCTCGGGATCTCCGAGGAGCGGATCCGCGTGATCGCCCCCGACGTGGGCGGCGCCTTCGGGTCCAAGTTGCAGATGTACGGCGAGGAGACGCTCGTCTGCTGGTGCGCGCGCAAGCTCGGCGAGGCGGTGAAGTGGACGGCGACGCGCTCGGACGACATGGCCGCGACCCACCACGGGCGCGACCAGATCGACTACGTGCGCCTCGGGATCAAGAACGACGGCACGCTCACCGCCATCCACGCGCGGATCGTGGCCGACATGGGCGGTTATCACATGCTCACCACGCCGTTCATCCCCGCGTTCAGCGCGTTCGTGATGAGCGGGTGCTACAGGTTCCCCGCGATCCAGACCGACATCGTCGGGGCATTCACGAACAAGTTCCCCACCGACGCCATCCGCGGCGCGGGGCGGCCCGAGGCTACCCACCTGATCGAGATGATGATGGACCAGGCCGCCGCGGAGATCGGGATGGACCCGCTCGAGCTCCGGCGGAGGAACTTCATCCCCAAGGAGGACTTCCCGGCCGAGGTCGCGATCGGCGTCGTCTACGACTCCGGCGACTATGCGGGCGCGCTGGACAAGCTCCTGGCCAACCTCGACCTCGACGCCTTCCGGCGCGAGCAGGAGGAGCTACGGTCGCGAGGCATCTACCGCGGGGTCGGGTTCTCCACCTACATGGAGATCTGCGGCATTGCGCCCTCGCGCGCGGTCGGCCCCAAGGGGGTCGGCCTCCAGGCCGGCTACTGGGAGTCCGCGGTCGTGCGGGTGCATCCGTCTGGATCGGCGACCGTGTTCACCGGGAGCTCACCGCACGGCCAGGGCCACGAGACCGGCTTTGCCCAGATCGTGGCCGATCGGATCGGCATCCCGCCCGATCAGGTCGAAATCGTCCATTCCGACACCGACAAGGGGCCCTACGGCATGGGCACGTACGGGTCGCGCTCGCTGGCGGTGGGCGGTGAGTCGGCGGCTCGGGCGGCGAACAAGGTGGCCGACAAGGCCAAGAAGATCGTGGCCCACCTGCTCGAGGCCGCGCCCGAGGACATCGAGATCGCCGGTGGCAAGTACCAGGTCCGCGGGTCGCCCGACAAGGCCATGACCGTCGCCGAGGTCGCCGGCGCCGCGTACATCCCCGAGGACCTGCCCGAGGGCATGGAGCCCGGGCTGGAGGCGATCAACTTTTACGACCCGGAGAATTTCGTCTGGCCCTTCGGCGCCCACGCGTGCGTGGTCGACGTGGACGTCGACACCGGGAAGGTCAAGGTCGTCCGCTACGTGTGCGTGGACGACTGCGGCCCGCCGATCAACCCGATGCTGATCGACGGCCAGGTCCACGGCGCCGTGACCCACGCCATCGGACAGGCGCTCTACGAGCAGGTCTCCTATGACGAGGAGGGCCAGCTGGTCACCGGCACGTTCACGGACTACGCGCTCCCGACCGCAGCCGAGGTGCCCTCGTTCGAGACCGACCGCACGGTGACGCCCTCGCCGGTCAACTCGCTCGGGGTCAAGGGGGTCGGCGAGGCCGGCACGATCGCCGCCTCGCCGGCGGTCACCAACGCAGTCATCGATGCTCTGCGGCCGCTGGGCGTCACCTTCATCAACATGCCGCTGACCCCGATGCGGGTGTGGGAGGCGATCCAGGAGGCGAGAGGATGATCCCCCCCGAGTTCGAATACGCCGCTCCCGAGTCGCTGGCCGAGGCGATCCGGCTCCTCGACGAGGGCGGTGAGGACGCCAAGCTCCTGGCCGGCGGGCACTCGCTGATCCCGCTGATGAAGCTGCGCCTCGCTGCGCCCTCGCTGATCGTCGACCTGCGTCGCGTCGACGGGCTGCGCGGCATCGAGAGGGCAAACGGCGGCTGGCGCTTCGGTTCGATGACGCGCCACGTCGACCTCCAGGTTCACGAGGAGCTCGGCCTGGTCTCGGTTGCCGCGCGTTCGATCGCCGACCAACAGGTGCGCAACCGCGGCACGATCGGCGGCTCGCTGGCCCACGGCGATCCGGCCTCCGACCTGCCGGCCGTTCTGCTGGCGGCCGAGGGCTCGGTGACCGTGCAGGGCTCGGGCGGCGCGCGCGAGATCGCCGCCTCCGAGCTGTTCCAGGACTACATGACCACGGCGATCGCGCCGGGCGAGGTGATGACCTCGGTCTCGCTGCCGAGCGGCGAGGGCTGGGGCTTCGGCTACCAGAAGTTCAACCGCCGCGTCGAGGACTGGGCCATGGTCGGCGTCTGCGCCCTGGTGCGCAAGGCGGCCGACGGCTCGTGCGAGGACGTGCGCGTCGGCCTGACCAACATGGGCTCGACGCCGCTGCGCGCGACCGCCACCGAGGACGCGCTGCGCGGCGGCGGGCTCGACGCCGATGCCATAGCGCGCGCGGCCGAGCAGGCGGCGGACGGCACGGACCCGCCCCCCGACCTGAACGCCTCGAGCGACTACAAGCGCAACCTCGCCCGGGTGCTCACGGGCCGCGCCCTGCAGGAGGCGGCGGCCGCCTGAGGTTTCACGCCACCCTGCAGAAGTCCGGCCGCGGAGGCGGTCGCTGGGTCGAGGTGCCCTTCGAAGCCAAGGCGGAGTACGGCTCTGCCCGAGCCCCGGTTCGTTGCACGCGCGAGCGGCGGGTGCGCGAGGCAATCGAGATACTCAGCGAGGGGATCAAGCATCCCTGAGTCGGGGTTCGACTCGGTCGCCGCCGTCCGCGACGCGCTCGCGGCGCAGCGCTACCTGGCCGACGAGGCATTGTCCACGGCGGTGTTCCTCGCCGCGACGCTCGAGCAGCCGCTGCTTCTCGAGGGCGAGGCCGGCGTGGGCAAGACCGAGGTGGGCAAGGCGCTGGCCGCCGCCACCGGCGCGCGCCTGATTCGCCTGCAGTGCTATGAGGGCATCGACGTCCATCACGCGCTCTACGACTGGGACTACGCCCGTCAGCTGCTGGCCCTGCGCGCGGCCGAGGGCGGGGCCGAGGTGGGCGAGCTGTTCGCAGCTCCGTTCCTGATCCGCCGACCGCTGCTCGAGGCGCTCGAGCACGAGGGCCCCGTGGTCCTGCTCATCGACGAGATCGACCGCGCCGACGACGAGTTCGAGGCCTTCCTGCTCGAGCTCCTGTCGGACTTCCAGGTGACGATTCCCGAGATCGGCACGGTGCGGGCCCACGGCCGCCCGCTCGTCGCCATCACCTCGAACCGCACGCGCGAGCTCCACGACGCGCTCAAGCGCCGCTGCCTCTATCACTGGATCGACTACCCGACGCGCGAGCGCGAGGCCGCGATCGTGGCCGCCCGGCTCCCAGGCGTGCCCGAGGCGATCGCCGGCCGCGTGTGCGATGCGGTTGCGCTCCTGCGCGCCCGCGACCTCTACAAGCTGCCGGGCGTGGGGGAGACCATCGCATGGGCCCAGGCCCTGCTGGCGCTGGGGAGCGAAGGCGGCTCGCTCGAGGCATCGGTCGGCGCGGCGCTGAAGGTGCGCGAGGACATCCAGCGCGTGCGCGCCGAGGGGGTGCTCGATGGTGTCTGAGCCCGCGCTCGTCACCGAACGCCTCTCCGTGCTGGCGGCACGGCTGCGCGTCGAGGGGGTGCGGGTCGGTCTGGACGAGCTGCTGGCCGGCCATCGCGCGCTGGCCGCCGTCGACGCGTCCTCGCGCATGGAGTCCTTCTTCGCCCTGCGCCTGGCGATGTGCTCGCGCGTCGAGGACCTGCCCGTGTTCGCGGACGCGTTCGACGCGGTGTTCGGCACCGGGTGGCACGACGCCCTCGACCTCATACCTCCGGCCGCCCGCGCCATGCTCCCGCGCATCGGCGACCCCGGGGCGTCGCCGCCGGCCGGTGCCGAGCCGGTGGCGTCCAAGCCCGTGCCGGCCGCTTGGTCGCCGGTCGAGCTCCTCCGCACCAAGGACTTCGCTGCGCTGAGCGACGTCGAGCTCGCTCAGGCCCAGCGCATGCTCGCACGCC
>JBKPMS010000170.1:0-7213 GCA_046732275.1 Actinomycetota bacterium
GCGTAAGGCCGTGGCGCTCGTCACGGAAACGATCCAGGTCAGCGGAATTCGCTGCGAACGGTGTGTCATGCGCCTCGGGGGCGTGCTCGAAGGACACGAGGGCCTCGAGGCTGCGAATGCGACGCTGATGGGGCATGTGACACTCACGTGGGACGATGAGAGGACGAGCCGCGAGGCCTTGCTCGAGGCGATGACGCGAGGCGGGTTCCGCGAGCTCGAGGCTGTCTAGAAGAGCGCGGAATTCCTGCTCGGAGCCGGACGTTTTATGCGTTCGACGCCTTGCTAGGGTGGCTCGATGAGCGAGACAACGCGGGAGCCCGACGCTCGGCGGATCGCAACCGATGCACGTGACCGTGTGCGCTTCGAGGAGGACGCGCTTGAGCTTTCGGATCAGGTCTACAGGGTCGCCCGCCACCTCGTCGGCTCGCCCGAGGAAGCCGAGGACCTGATGCAGGAGACGTACGCGCGTGCATTCCGCAGCTGGCGATCGTTCCAGCCGGGCACGAACTTGCGCGCCTGGTTGCTCCGCATCCTCACGAACCTGAACATCGACCGCGGCCGACGCCAGCAGCGCACGCCCGACATGGAACCGCTCGAGGAAGGCGACTACTTCCTCTACAACAGGCTCGAGTCCGCTGCGGACGGCGTCTCCGACGAGGAACGCGTCGTCCAGCGGCTCTCGCAGAATGACGTCGTGGACGCGCTGTCCGAGGTGCCCCACGACTTCCGCGACGTCCTCGTCCTCGTCGACATCGGCGACTTCACTTACGCCGATGCGGCGCAGATCCTCGACATCCCGATCGGGACCGTGATGTCGCGTTTGCATCGCGGTCGGCGTATCCTGAAAAAGGCGATGGCGGAGTCCGCGGTCGGAGGCGCATCAGCATGACGGCGCTCGATCCCTGCGCGCACTGCGAAGAGGTGATGCAGCAGTACATGGATCGCGTGCTCACCGACACCGAGCGCAGGGAGGCCGAGGCGCACCTCGACGAGTGCACGTACTGCCGGAAGCGCTACCGCTTCGAGGAGCATCTGCGGAAGTACGTCCGCGAGGTCGTCAAGATCGAGCCGATGCCCGTCGAGCTGAAGACCAAGCTCGCAGCTCTGCGGACTCCGCTCGAGTAGCGGTCAATCGTCACCGCGCCCGTCCAGATCGGCTGGAACGTCGACGTCCCCGGGCGGAGTGAGGTCGTCGCACGGCACGAGCTCCGCCGGGAGCGCGCGCAGGCCCGCATCCGGCACGTCGGCCCAGGCCTCCCGTGCCAGCACCAGCGGATGCAGGCGGACACCGCCGTAGGTGGCGGCGACGAGCGGCCCGGCGCCGCCTCGCCACGCAGACACCACCCGGTCGACGGCGCGCGGGTCTAGATCCGGGCCGTCGCCCAGGACGACGACCGCCGCCTCGACGTCGTCGCCGAGCGCCGCGAGCCCGCACCGAAGGGAAGCGCCGGGCCCGTGCTCCCACTCGGGGCAGTGAACCGCCCGTGTGCTCGTCTCCAGCTCGTAGGCGCCCAGCACGACGACGATCTCGTCGACCACGGAGCTGCGGCGGACACGCCTGAGCACGGGCTCGAGCAGCACGGCCTGCTTCGGCGAGCCGAAGCGGCTCGAGGCTCCGGCAGCGAGCACGACGGCTGCGATCACGCTGCGAACGCTACGGAGTGACGTCCATGCGCAGGACGACGACTCGCTTCGTCGGCTGCTCGCGCGCGTTCCCGAGGAGGCCGATGCGCTCGACGACGCGGAGGCCCTTCGTCACGACGCCGAGGATGGCGTACTCCGGCGGCAGTCCGGCGTTGTCTGCGGTGACGACGAAGAACTGACTGCCTGCCGTGCCGGGCGGCTCGGCCGCGCTCTTCGCCATGGCCACCACGCCTTTCGTGTACAGGGAGTCGCGTGGCGGGACGTCGACGACGGTGTAGCCGGGCCCGCCGCGTCCGGTCCCGGTCGGGTCGCCGGCCTGGATCACGAAGCCCGGAACGATGCGGTGGAAGATCGTGCCGTCGAAGAACTTCTTGCGCACGAGCGACGCGAACGACGACGTCGTGCAGGGCGAGTCCTCGACGTCGAGCCGGACGTCGAACGCGCCGAAGTTCGTGAGGACGTGGAGGGTGTGCGGCTTCGATTTGTCGAGCAGCGGGAAGCTGACGTCCTCGCGCGTCGGGCACGGCGACGACGCGCTCTTCTCGCCGCCGCCTCCGCCGCAGCCGGCGACGGCAAGGATGACGAGCGCGAGCGGCAGCGGGGCTGAGCGCGCCGCGGCGTCCTTAGCCGGGCGACGCCGCCGTGCTGTCAATCGCTGCAAGCGCCCGCCGGATGAGAGCGCGTGCGATCTCGACCTTGTACGCCGTGCCCGGCAGCGGCGTCGCGTCCTCGAGAGTCGCTGCCGAGTCGACCCTCCACGGGATCGGCGCCACGCCCGCAAGCGCGATTCGGGTTTCGCCGTGCGACCGAGCAGCCGCGACACCGACAAGCGGGAACGCCCACTTCCGCCGGTCCATCGCCTTGAGATACGTCGACGTCTCCGGCGACGGCACGTCGAGCTCAAGGATGAGCTCGTCCGCGGCGAGCGTCGTGATGCCGCGGTCGTCCTGTGTCGGGAGCCGGTAGAGCTCGGCTACCGAAATGTCTCGCTTCGTCGTGCGCAGGCGCGCGCCGAGGGCAAGAAGCGCAGCCGCGACGTCCGACGGATGTGCCGACGCGCAGCGCTCGTTGCCGAAGATCGCATGCTCGCGATGAGCGCCGTCTCGGGCGAAGCACTTCTCACCGCCGTGAAGCCAGCACTGGAAACCGAGGCGCCAGTACCAGCACCGCGTTGCCTGGAGGAGGTTGCCGCCGATCGTCCCCATGGCCCGGAGCTGCGGAGACGCAGCAAGCGAGCAGGCCTCCCGAAGCGCCTGCGGGATCTGTCCATCGGCCTCGAGCTCGGCCAGCGTCGTTCCTGCGCCGATCGTCGCGCCGTCGATCCCACGCGGCACCGCGTCGGAGACTTGTACGAGAGTGTCGGCCCGGACGAGCCGGTCGCGAAGAAGTGGCACGAGATCCGTGCCGCCGGCGAGGGCGACGGAGCCGTTGCCGAGGGCGGCGGCCGCCTCTCCGGCGCTAGACGGCCGCAGGAGCTCCACGGCGATCCTTCTCGCGCGCCTCCGCTTCGCGTAGCGCCCTCAGCATCTCTTCTCGGCTGATCGGCAGGGAGCGAACGTCGGCTCCGGTCGCATCGCGAATCGCGTTCGCAATCGCCGCCGCCGTCGGGATGATCGGCGGCTCGCCGAGGCCCTTCGAGCCGAGGTTCGTCAGGTGCGGGTCCGGGACGTCGATCAGCTCGGTGACGATCTCCGGCACGTCGGCGATCGTCGGCAGCTTGTAGGCGTCCAGCGTCCGGTTGAGGATCGATCCCGTCGCGGGATCCACGATCCGCTCCTCCGAGAGCGTGTGGCCGATGCCCTGAATGATTCCGCCTTCGACCTGGCTCTCTGCGCCGAGCCGGTTGATCACGCGCCCGACGTCGTGGATCGCGACGACCTTGTCGACCCGCACCTCGCCTGTCTCCACGTCGACCGCAACTTCGGCCACCTGGACGCCGAACGTCAGCACCTGCATTCCCGCCGGGTTCGGGCCACGCGCCCCCTTGCCGAGAATCTGACCGTCCTCGAGCAGCCCGGTGATCTCGTCGAGCGACCAGGAGCTGCCGTCTGCCGAAACGATCTGTCCGTTCTTGATGTCGAGCACTCGTTCCTCGAGATGGAAGCGTTGCGCCGCAATCTCGATGAGCTGGCGCTTCGCATCGGCCGCCGCCGAGCGCACCGCCGGCCCCATCGAGGGAACGGTCGAGGAGCCGGCCGAGATCGACGCGAACGGCCCGCGGGCGGAGTCGCCGAGCGAGACCTGCACATGCTCGAACGGCATACCGAGCTCCTCCGCTGCGATCTGCGCCATTGCTGTGCGTGTGCCGGTGCCGATGTCCTGCATGGCGGTGACGACCTGCGCGCGTGCATCGTCGCCGATGCGGATCCACGCGTAGGACGGCGGGCCGCCGCCGCCGTACCAGATCTGCGACGCCAGGCCGATCCCGTGCTTCCACGGGCCGTGGCTGCGTGCGCGGACCTCGTCTCGCTTTGCCCAGTGCGGCTCGGCGCGGCGATAGCACTCGGCCAGGTTCTTGGACGAGAACGGCCGTTCTTCGACACGGTCGGAGTCGGCGTAGTTCCGACGTCGGAGCTCGAGCGGGTCGAGGTCGAGCTTCGCCGCGAGCTCGTCGAGCAGGCATTCGAGCGCGAACGTCCCCTCGACGAAACCGGGCGCGCGAAAGGCGGCCATCGGCGGCAGGTTCAGCTTCGCCGGATAGTGGGTCGTGCGGACGTTCTCGCACGCGTACAGCATTTTCATCGGGCCTTCGGTGGTCGATGACCATCCGGAGAACCCGACCGCATTGACGAACTCGCCTCCGAGCGCGGTCAGCGTGCCGTCGGACTTCGCCGCCGCAGTCAGGCGCTGAATCGTCGCGTTGCGGTTCCCGGCGGCGACGTTCTCCTCGCGCCGGGTCAACGCGCACCTGACGGGGCGGCCCGTTCGCTTCGCAAGCTCGGCCGCGATCGGCGTGTAGTCGCCGACACCGTTCTTCGCGCCGAATCCCCCGCCCATCGCGTGGCAGACGACTCGTACCTTGTCGGGCGGCAGCCCCAGCTGATCCGCCATCGACTTGCGGATGCCCCAGATGTACTGCGTCGAGATGTAGACGGTGATGCCGTCGTCTTCCCAGTGGCAGACGGCCTGGTGCGTCTCGAGCGCGTTGTGGACGACGACCGACGTGCGGTACTCCGCCTCGGCGACGGCGTCACCTTCCGAGACGCCGCGTTCGAAGTCCCCGCGCTCGTACTCCTTCACGTCGGAGACGAAGGACTCGGCGCGGACGGCTTCGTCGGGATCGAGCAACGGGTCGAGGATGTCCCAGTCGACGTCGATCAGCTCGACGGCCGCCTGCGCCTCGCCGAGCGTCTCTGCCGCGACCGCGGCGATCGCCTGGCCGACGTAGCCGGGCTCAGCGGTCAGCTGCTCGAGGTCGTCCGGGCCGATGACTGCGCGGACCCCGGGCGCGGATCGGGCGCGCGTCAGATCGATGCTGGCGACGCGCGCCTTCGCGTACGGACTACGAAGCACAGCTGTGTGCAGCATCCCCGGAAGCTGGACGTCGGCGGTGTAGAGCACCTGTCCACGTGCGCGCTGTGCACCGTCGACGCGCGGCACCTTCTTCCCGACGATCTCGAGCGGGCCCTCGGGCCACTGGTCTAGCGCATCTTCCTCGACGACGATCCAGACGTCTTCGTAACGTCCTTCGACTTCCTTCTCGGTGCGAATCAGTCTCGCCAAGTGCCTATTGCCTCCTCGATCTTCGGATACGTGCCGCAACGGCACAGGTTCCCCGACATGGCGTGGTGAATCTCGTCCCGTGACGGTGTTGGATTCGCCGCCACGAGCGCGGCGGCGGAAACGATCTGCCCCGGCGTGCAGAAGCCGCATTGCACCGCATCGGCACGCACGAAGGCGTCGACGAGCGGGTGATCCCGCAGGCCTTCGATCGTGGTGATCTCGCGGCCGTCGACCGTGTGCACGAGTGTGATGCACGAGAGCGTCGGCACCCCGCCCAGCATCACCGTGCAGGCACCGCAGTGTCCCTCGCCGCACGCAACCTTCGTCCCGGTCAGGCCGAGATCTTCGCGGAGTACCTGTGCGAGCGAGCGTTCGACCGGCGCGTCGACGGAGTAGTCGTCGCCGTTGATGCGGAGGTCAGGCAGGAGTGGTCACCGCCACGATGTCGGCGAGGTGAATCAAGCGGAAGGTCGCGCGCGTGTGCGCCATGCGGTCCGCCTCGTCGCCCTCATCGGGCAGTGCGTGCCACATGTCGCGCGCGGCGAGCAAGAGCTCGCGGATCTGGTCGAGCTCTTCCCGGTGCCCGTTCGAGCGGTCAGCGGTTGCGTTCAGCGCAAGGCCGAGGACGCCGATTCGGTCCTGCTGCCTCGTCCAGAGGAGCGGCGTCGCCATCGACAGGTACTGGTGGATCCGAGCGAACGTCATCGGCTGCTGGAACGTGTTGATTCCCTTCGGGGGCGTCGGCTGAACCGGCGGCCCGCCGTCGGCGATTCGGTCGGCGTTGCCGGCGAGGACGCCGAGCACCTGGTCGTCGTCGAGCTGCGCGAGCCGGGCCGTCCGGAGCGAGATCAGAAGCGACGCAGGCTGCTGCCCATAGGGATAGTCCGAGGCGTAGACGATTTGCTCGGGACCGACGAGCCGGTAGAGGCCGAGGAGGTCGAGCGGGCTCCAGACGGACGTGTCGAAGTAGACGCCGGGCTTGCCACAGAGACGGTTGGTGAGCTCGACGAGGTCGGCAATGCCCGCGTGCGCGACGATCAGCTGCGCGTCCGGGTACCGCTCTACGAGCCGGCCGAGGTCCTCCGCGATCGGCGGCAGGCCGCGTCCACCGTGGATCAGGATCGGCACCTTCCGCTCCGCCGCGAGCCGGAAGATCGGCGACAGGCGGTCGTCGTTCAACAGGAACTTCTGTGCCCGGGGGTGGAGCTTGATCCCTCGTGCGCCGGCGTCGAGGCAACGTGTCGCCTCGCCGATGGGGTCCTCCGTCAGGTCGAGCCGGACGAAGGGGATCAGGCGGCCGTTCGAGCGGCGCGCGAACTCGAGCGTCCGGTCGTTGCCCGCACGAAAGGCCGGGTGCCGGTCGGGCTCGTCCAGGCAGAACACGAAGGCCCGCGAGATCCCGTACTTCTCCATGCCGCGCTCGAGGTCGTCGTAGATCCCCCGCATGCCGTCGATGTCCGTGCCGAGATGCGTGTGCGCGTCGAAGATCTCGCTGCCTTCGGGGAGCTCTCGGCGCAGCTGTTCATCCCACTGCGCCATCAGCTTTTGCGCACGCTGAAGCGCGTCGTCCACGCTTCGGAGTCTATTGACGCGGGTACGACCAACGCCGCGCCACGCGCTGGGGATAAAAATCTACGGTTTCGTCACACCTTCTATGAGCCAGGGGTCAGACCCTGGTTCATAGGGACGCGGCTCCATCGCCATCCCCGGTGTGATGAAAGCATCGCTGGTTAGGATCCGCCTCGTGCCCGACGTCCTGATCCAAGGCGACACGGTTCGATCGCCGGAGCTCCGCCACGAGGTTCCCGTTGTCATTCCCGACGCGTTCCTCTACGCCGAGCAGGAC
>JBKPMS010000171.1:0-17822 GCA_046732275.1 Actinomycetota bacterium
GCCTTGCGCTGCCCGACGAACTTCGTCGTGGCGAGCGCGTCGCTGATGGGACCGGCGATCAGCTGCGCCTTGATCCCGAGCGACCTGAAGTACCCCATCTTCGTCGGAACCCAGAGGTTGAAGTCGTCCATCACCTGGAGCGTCCCGCGCGGGGAGATCCAGCGCACGGTCTGCAGCTTGCTCTCACGGCCGAACGCGTTGCCGGCCGCGAGCAGCGAGCCGAGGCTGAGCGCGGCTGTGGTCTTGCCGGCCCGCTCGACGAACTCGCGGCGCGTGATCTGGCTCTCGAAGAGCCGATCGACGTTCTCGTCCATACGTTCCTCCCTCCGTCCCCGGGTGTCGCTAGGCCTCCCAGCTCGCCCAGCGCTTGCCGATGATGTAGAAGACGACGTAGATCGTGACTCCCAGCGCCGCGATGATCAACAACACGGCGCCGAAGTTGTCCATTCTGGCCAGCGACGAGAAGTAGACGAGCCGCTGGCCGAGGCCGCCTGCCTCACTGGCGGCGACCATCTCTCCACCGACCGCCGTCAGCAGGCCGAAGATCGACCCGACCATGAAGCCGACGATGATCATGGGCAGCGCCAGCGGGAAGCGAATCTTCCAGAAGATCTGCAGCGTGCCTGCGCCGTACGAGCGTGCGAGCGCGATCTTCGCGAGGTCGGTGCGCCGGAAGCCGGTCGCCGCGTTGATCATCACCATCGGTCCGGAGGCGAGCGCAACGGCGATGATCAGGGGCAGGGCGCCGAAGCCCAGCTTCAGACGCAGGAATGGGACGAGCGCCAGCATCGGCGTCGTGACCATGATCAGTATGTAGGGCGCGACCACCTTCTCGACGAACGGCTTCTGTGTGATCAGCGCCGCCAGCAGGAGCCCGACCGAGGCGCCGATCGCGAGGCCGACGAGAAACTCCTGCATGGTCACCCAGAGGTCGTGGGCGTAGAGCGACCCGAATTCTGTGAAGAGCGACTTCACAACCGCGGTTGGCTTCGGGAACACGTACGTCGGCGTGTTCGACACACGTAGGTAGAGCTCGACGCCGAAGAACACGGCCGCCGCGATGGCTGCGATCGTGACGAACTCGAGTGCGCTCTTCGCCGTCCGAATCGAGGTGAGCGCGGACCAGTCGATCGGACCGTGGTCGCGGTGCTGCGGCTCCTCGAAGCTCGGAATCTCGTCTCGGAGCTCGCTAGGGACCTCGGTCATTCGACCTCGACTGGGTGTCTGCCGCCGGACTCGACGGTGTGTTTGATCTCCTGGATCTGCTCGATGAAACCGGGCTCGAACGTCATGTCGACGGTCCGCGGCCGGGGCAGGTCGATCTCGTAGATCCGGGCGAGCCGTCCCGGGCGCGGCGTCATCACGACGACGCGGTCGGCCAGGAAGATCGCCTCGCTGATGTTGTGCGTGACGAAGACGATCGTCTTCCGCGTCTCGCTCCACAGGTTGAGCAGCAACAGGTTCATCTCGTCCCGCGTGAACGCGTCGAGCGCCCCGAACGGCTCGTCCATCAGGAGCACCGCAGGGTCCTGGGCGAGTGCCCGGACGATCGACGCGCGCTGCTGCATGCCGCCGGAGAGCTCGCGGGGGTACGACTTCGCGAAGCTACCGAGCCCCGTCGCGTCGAGGAGGCGGTCGATCCGGCCGTGATCCGGCTTGCGCCGCTTGATCTCGAACGGGAAGAGGATGTTTTGCCGGAGGTTCCGCCAGGGGAGGAGGGTCGCCTCCTGGAAGATCATCCCGATCTCGGCTGGACGCGGGCCCGTGATCGGCCGGCCCTCGAGCAGGATCTGCCCGCTCGTCAGCTCGTGCAGGCCGGACATCGCCCACAGCAACGTCGTCTTGCCGCAGCCGCTCGGCCCGAGGATGCACACGAGCTCGCCCTCGCGGATGTCGACTGAGAAATCGTCGAGCGCGGGCACCGGTCCCGTCTTCCCGGCGTACACCTTCGTCGCCCCGTCGACTCGGATCTTCGCAGTCCCGTTCGAGATCGCGCTCAGAACCATCCCTCCTCGCTCGGGTTCGCATATTGCATGAATTCGACGACCGCCCCGTCGACCTCGACGAACGCCACCCGCAGAAAGCCGCCGCCGACGTCGAACGGCTCGAGCAGGATTGTGTTCCCCACGACTGCGCGGTCGACGTCGTCGACCCGGTAGGCGACGTGCGGCTGCGTGCGCAGCGGACCCGAGACTGGGCTGTCGGGCTCGTAGCGGAGGTACTCGACGTTGAACGGATGCGCCCGGGGGCTCGTCACCCAGCAGCGCGTCGAGTCGACCCAGCTCTCGCCGGGTTGCGGGTCCTGCGTGACGATGCCGACGTGGTCGAACCTCGAGCGATCGAATTGCGGCATCGGCGGCGAGGGCGGCTCCTTGCCAATTGCTAGGAAAGCTTCATAACATCGCCTCGGATTGACAGTCAAGGCAGGCCGTCCCGTCGATCCGAGGCACGCCATCCCGGCGGGCTCGCCGCCTCTGCTGCGCCGGCTCAGCTCGGCGCTGTTCGACGTGGCGACGGAGGCCGTGTGAAGGTCCTCGCGGTCGGCGCGCACCCCGACGATCTCGAGATCCTCTGCGGAGGGACGCTCGCACGCTTCGCCGCCGAGGGCCACTCCGTCGTGATGTGCTCCGCCTCGAAAGGCGATCGCGGCAGCTTCGTCCACAGCTCGGAGGAGATCGCGAGGATCCGTTCCGGCGAGGCACGCCGCGCGGCGGAGATCGCGGGCGCCCGCCACGCCACGCTCGGCCTCTCGGACGGCGAGCTGTCGGCCGCGGACCCGAACCAGCGCCGCCTCGTCGCCGACCTCGTCCGCGATACGACTCCCGATCTGATCATCACCCATTCCCCCGGCGACTACATGGTCGACCACAACGAAATCTCCAAGCTCGTGTTCGACGCGAGCTTTTTGGCGACGCTGCCGCTGTACGAGACGGCGAAGCTCCCACACTCGCTCGTGACGCCGCTCTACTACATGGAGACGGTCATGGGCCTCGACTTCTCGCCGACCGAGTTCGTCGATGTCTCCGAGTACATCGACACCAAGGTGGCGATGCTCGCGGCGCATGAGAGCCAGCTCGCGTGGCTGCGCGACCACGACGGCGTCGACGTCGTCGAGCAGATGAAGACGGCGACGCGCTTCCGCGGCCAGCAGTGCGGCGTCGCCTACGCAGAGAGCTTCGTTCAGTGCCAGACCTGGCTGCGGGGCACGACTCGTCGTCTACTCCCCTGAAGGAGGACTCGTGGAAACCGGCGTCGCGTTCGAGTACGACCTGGCGACGTTCATCTCGTTCCGCGACCGCGACGTGTGCGAGCGCGTGCGGCGAATCCCGCGGGGCGGGCTGGAGCGGCACGCGAACCCGGAGTTCCGGATACGCGTCGTCGACGACGCGACCGAGTTCTACCGGGACTTCGCGGCGGACCTGGTCGGGAGAATCCGGTCTGCGCGCGACGAGGGCCGCGTCTTCGTTGCGATCCTACCCGTCGGTCCGATGCCGCAGTACGCGCTCGCGGCCCGGATGATCAACGACGAGCGTCTGTCGCTCGGGCACGTCCACACGTTCAACATGGACGAGTACGCCAACGACGAGGGGCAGACGGCGCCGGTCTCGTGGCCCGGCTCGTTCGAGCGGGCGATGCAGGAGCGGTTCTTCTCGCTGATCGAGCGCGAGCTCCGTCCGCCTGAGACGCAGATCCACTTCCCGACGACCGACGCGATCGACGACTACGGCGCCCGGCTCGACGAGCTCGGCGGCGCCGACGTCTGCTACGGCGGGATCGGCTGGTGCGGACACATCGCCTTTTGGGAGTCGCACCTCGGCTACGAGTTCGCCGGCGACCTCGACACCTATATGCAAGCCGGCGCCCGCCTGGTCGAGCTGCATCCGATGACGATCATGCAAAACGCACTGCATTCATTCGGCGGCGACTGGTCGTGGGTTCCGCCGAAGGCGAATACGATCGGACCGCGGGAGATCCTGGGAGCGCGGCACCGCAGCTTCTGGCTCGATGGTGATCTCGGCGGCGGCGTGTCCTGGCAGCGTTTCATTGCGCGGCTCGTCGCGCACGGGCCCGTGTCGGAGTTCGTCCCCGGCTCGATCTTGCAGACGGCGCGAACCGACTACACGATTCTCGGCAGCGTCGCCGACGACGTCGAGATCCATATGGCCTGAGCATTGACGCGCAGGTCCCCGTCGCCGGGGAAGCTGGAGAGAGCAGCGCTAGTTTCGCCGCATCTGGCGAAGGGGGATGACCCGACGGATCTCGATCCGCTCGTGGGGCGTCGTGAAGGCGACAACCGCGCGACTGTGATTGAAGACCTGCCGGGATCTCGGCAACCAGTCGAGGTTCCCGGCGAGCACGTTTGAGCGGACGACGTAGTCGAACTTCCACCACGGCCGGCGGACCGCGGGGTCGAGATCAAGCTTGTAGAACCAGACGGTGCGGGCGCGCTTGAAGCCTTTCTCGACGAGGTCAGTCCAGATGGTGTCATCGACGAGGAGGGTGCTCTTGCGGCTTGCGTGCGCCTCGAGCCAGCTAACTGCGCGCTCGTTCGCGCTCACGTCGTTGGTCGTGAACATGGCCTTATCCGCAGCAACCCAGCGGGGTGCGGCCAGTGCGGTGGGCGCAAGCACCAGTGCGGCCGCAACGACGCCTGCGGCGACGCGGCGGATATTCGCGAAGCGGATATGGCTTCGGCTCGCAGCCGCGACGAACATCTCCGCGGCGGCGGCTACCGCAAGCGAGGCGAACGGAATGATGGCGATGATGTACATCGCCGGGACGTAGCCCCCCGGGCGCAGAACCATCGCCACCGGGATCGCCAGCGCGAGCCCGATCGTCCGAAACCGCCGCACGAACAACAGGAGCGGAATCAACGGGACCCCGAATCCAAGGACGACTGGATCAATATGCAACCAGTCGGTGACAAGGCCGCGCGCTGCGGAATCTCCGCTGAAAATGGTTCCGCTGCCCTTCCGCGCCAGTAGCTGGAACTTGATGCCATACATCAGGCTGGTGTGGTGGGCGCCTTCGAAAAGCTCGCCCCGGAGAGCCGCGAAGAGTGGATAAAAGGCGGCGGTGCAGACAAAGAGTGTCGCGAAGATGCTGATCGCGAAGCTTCTCGTGCTTCGCGGACAGAAGATCCAGAGCGTGAGGATCAGCGCCGGCAGGAAAAGAATGAACGTCTCCTTCGTGAGGCAAGCGGCAGCGAAACAAAGAGCCGACGCCGCGTACGACAGAAGCTTTCCGCGCGGCGTGAGCGCGAGGAAGAATGCGCCGAGAAGCCACACCACTGCGATGTTGTCGAGCAGCACCATCCGCTGGTAGTGGATGGCAAGCGGAGAGAGGCCGAACAGCAGTACCGCGAAGCCACTGAGTACGGGTCTGATGCCGAGTCGCCGAGCGACGCCGTAGAGAAGGATCGTGCTAACAGCGGTGACAAACAGGATGAACCCGCGCGCAGCAGCGATTGAGTAGGTGTGCGGTGCGAAGACCGGGAAGAGCTTTGACCAGGCGCCAAGCAGGATCCAGCCAAGTGGCGGGTGGTCATACCAGTAGGTATAAGGCGCCAGCGCGTGGAGCTTGTCGACGGCGTAAGCCTGCGAGACGTACGTTCCTTCATCGTCGAAGAACGCCGGGTAGCGGCCCATCCCCCAGGCGTGCGCGGCGACCACCGGAACGCCCACGACCGTCAACGCGATCAGCTCGTGCTTGACCCGCGCGAACCATGCTCGTGCGAGCGATGCGACGGAGAAACCGGAGCGACTTCGAACGCGGGCAAGCGGTAACGGCGGATCTACGGCGAACTCACCGCCGGCGATCGCAGCTGCGGGAACGAGGCGCTGCGGAAGTTCGCGTGCACCCCGCCGAAGGGGTGCATCGTCCCTCCGCTCGGTGATTTCAGCAGAGGTGTGCGCCGACATGCGCTGTCTTTTCCCAGTTGCGAATACCCCTCAGCTCACGCCAGGCCGCTCGCGCGGCAGCGATGCTGAGGACGAGTTGGTAGGGGATCGCGCCCACGACGAGCCGCACGTAGTCGCGGGGACGGGTGCGGAGACGAAACTCCCTTGCGAGAGAGTGCAGCCCGACACACTCGACGCCGAGAATCGCGATCAGCGGCATGACCGGCACGAACGAGAGCAGCGCCAGCCCGATCGGCAAGTTCAGCAAGAGGACGCAGGCGACACTAAACGGCAAGATGAGCGCCGAAGCAGCTTGTAGGAACGGGAAGGCGAGTGTGTAGCCCGCAAGCAGCCGTGCTCGGGTGGGAAGTGACGTCCAGTCGCGCTTGCGGAACACCTGCAGGAACCCCTGACTCCAGCGCGTGCGCTGTGTGATCAGCGCCCGCAGCGTCTCGGGCGTCTCTTCGCGGGTGGCGAGATCCGCGGTATACGCGACGACGGTGCGGGCGCCGCGGACGCTGAGGCGTGCGCCGAGATCGCAATCCTCCGCGAGACACTCCTCATCCCAGCCACCGATCGCGACGAGCCACCCGCGCCGGACGAAGACAGTGTTTCCACCAAGCGGGATGAAGCCGGTGCGTGCGTGGAAGTGCAGGCGGCTCTTGAACCAGAAGTAGTACTCGAGTGCGTTCCGGACGGCGAACCAGCTCGAGTGGTGATTGACTAGCTGCGTCGCGCCTTGAACGATTTCGGCGCCGGTCGACTGAAAGGTCTGATCGACCGCCCGGAGAAGCTGAGGAGCGACGACGTCTTCAGCGTCGAACACGCTGATGATGTCGCCACGGCAGTGAGGCAGCGCGGTGTTCAGCGCCTTCGGCTTGTTCTTCCGCGCGTTGGTGTCGACGACGATTCGGAAGCGTGAGTCATCACCGATCGCGTCAGCCGCGACCGCATGCGTCCCGGGATCATCATGGCCAACTACGACGATCACTTCGAAGGCGGGGTGATCCTGCCGAGCGAGCTGTGCAAGGGTCGCCGCGAGCACCTCCTCTTCGTGACGCGCCGGGAGAATCAGCGAGAACGAGAGCGCAGGTTCAACGTCGCGTCGCTCGAACTCGCTGGCTTCAACCGACGCGTCGTCACGCCAAGCGTGGAGCATCCACGAGAGGGTGCTGACGCCCACCGCGGTCAGAGCCAGAAAGAGAGCGCTCAGCAACAGTTCCGAAGCGACGGGGAAGTGGCGGAACGCCGCGACGGCGGCGAGCACGAGAACAGCGGCGACCGCGACAAACCGAACACGCGGGAGACCCCTGGTGAGGACAGCGAGTGTCGAGCTGCTCATTGAGTCTGGGCCGAAGTGACGCCCGAGGCCGCCGGACCTGCGAGCGGCTCCGTGATACGTGTTCCGCCGGGTCGCGAGTGCTCCGCCAGTCGAAGCCTGAGCACGAGGGCAGCAGCTTCGCGCGCGATCGAGAGCGACATTTTTGACTCGCCGACGACGCGATCGCGGAAGGTGATCGGTACCTCCGAAACAGAGAAGCCGGCGCTTGCGGCCCGATAGGTCGTCTCAATCTGGAAGCCGTAGCCGCGCGCTTCAACGCCGCTCGCAATGACGTTCCGTAGCGCCGCACTGCGCCAGCACTTGAAGCCACCGGTGAGATCGCGAACACCGAGTCCGAGCGTGAGACGGGCATAGACGGAGCCGAAGCGGCTGATCAGCTGCCTGCGAAGCGGCCAGTTGACGACGCCTCCTCCCGCGACATAACGAGACCCGATCGCCAGATCACAGACACCTGTCGCGGACACAAGCTCTGGAAGCGCAGCAGGGTCGTGCGAGAAGTCGCAGTCCACCTGTGCAACGAGGTCAAAGCGACGAGCGAGCGCCCACTCGAACCCAGCGAAATAGGCGGGGCCCAGCCCATTCTTCTCCGCCCGGTGGAGAACCTTGACCCTCTGCTCACGCGCGGCAATCGCGTCCGCTGCGTCGCCGGTCCCGTCGGGGGATCCGTCATCGATGATCAGGATTGTTCCGTCGATCTCGCACCGGCTGAAGACTGCGAGCACGGCCTCGACAAAGCGATGGATGTTGCCGATCTCGTTGTAGGTCGGAACGCAAACGCAAAGGCGTGCGCCGCTGCTCTGCCGTGGGGAGACCGCGTTGGCAGCAGGAGCCGGAAATGACCTGAATGACCAGAGCTTGTTGGCGAGGAAGCTGAGAGGTGTAACGAGGACGACCGCGACGGCCTGAGCCGGGATCTTCGCGACCAGATGGACAAGCACGGAGAGAAGGAGCAGGTTCGCGCCAAGCGCGCCAACGGAGACTGCGAAGAACTTCGTCGCGCGGTGGAGGAGGCTGCCGCCGGCGCCCTGAAACGTCCAATGGCGGTTCAGCAGGAAGTTGTGGGTAACAGCGACAGCGAATGCGACTGTCGCCGCCGTCAGTGGCCCAGTGCCGAGTTCGTCTAGAGCAACGCTGAAGGCGATTAGATTGACGACGAACCCGGCCGCTCCGACCGCACAAAAGCGCAGCAGTTCGTTGTAGGCGTGCCTCAATCTTCCCTCCCGACGAGCCGGCTCTCCGCGCGAGACAGCGGACCGGACTTGTCAGAGAGGAGCTCGTGGACGCGCGGCCGCGAAAGCCCAACGGCCTCGGCGATCGCCCGCACCGACGCGCCCTCCGCACGAGCCTCGCGAGCGGCGACGGCGAGGTCGGTGCGCGCCGCGCTGAGGTCGCCGCGGCGCCGCGCGAGTCGTGTCGCGAGACGCTCGAGCGCGCGCTGGCGGGCCGGCGTCAGCTCCCGCCTCGGCCTCCCCACCTTCGCCCGCGAGTTTCCTGCGGTTTCGTTCATCACGCCGAGAGTGTCGGCACGGCGAACGAAATCCGCCTGACACGAATGGGTGTCTTCTGCTCACACGAATGGGTGATCTTCTGCTGAGAACAGGTCGTGGTACAGCAGGGCATCAACCGATTCGTTCAGGACAACCCGGTGATCAAGCGTCGATCGCTTACAGTGAATCGCCGACGCCGAGGCGCGCAAGGTCACACCGTCGATCGCACCACTGAGAACATCGACGTCTTGAAGGCGTCATTGCTCGATTGCGGCAATCGGCCGCATACGGGTGTGGCTTGCGGCCGGATGCGCTCTACGGTCGCCGGTCGCAGGTGGACGCGAGGCTCTGACGAACTCGCGCTATGAGCGCCGAGCAGGTCGGATGACGCCGGTCTGCGTCGAGTGGAAGTGCGGTCTTGTTGCCGCCGGCGCGTTTTGAGCGCCTAGCTGGTACGACTGCCGCCGCCAACCAACGATACGTTGGGCTCCGCGTGTCAATTGCAGGGCTTTCGAAATGGGCCCGCCTGGATTCGATCCAGGGACCATGGATCGAATCCGTCATCCCCAGTGAAGTTCGTCACGAAGCAAGGGCGAGAGACTGGCTCCGAGTCATGGTCGTAAGATCTGGCCTCGGCAGCCGTCGCCTGCAAAGCGAACGCCGACACCAGGTACGTAGGCAGGCCGCTGGCGCCGCTCGATTGCCGGCGGTGCAGCTAAGCTGATCTTGCAGGGAAATCGTTGAGTGGAGCTAGCCGGACTCGAGCCGGCGACCTCCTGGGTGCGATAACGCCGAAAAGCATCCGCTGACCTTTGTATCGCCTCTTCAAGCGCCCCGCCCTGAGGTGCTGTCAGAAGCTCTTGGGCGAAGGGCCACGCGCGGGCACGCGGCGCTTCGCGCTGAGGAGCTTCGAGTCATCGCATCTCGCAACGATTCACGCGACTAGCATCCTGTACTCAATAGCGGAAGGGCATCAGGTTCGGACCAACAGAATGGACCTCGGCAGCGCCGTCGGCTGCCTCATGGTTGAGATGGGCGCAGTACCAGAGCACGAGATCTTGCCCGTCGGTTGGTTCCCAGTTGAGCAACGGCGCCATGCCGTCGTCGGTGGCGCTTCCCTGTCGTCCGTGCTGATCCTCCGCGCCGTGGTAGCGGAGAACCCAGAGGTCGCCGGTTGCGAAGGCGTCGGCGGTGGTGTCGTTCGGGCCGGGGATGATCATGTAGCCGGGATAGGAGCCGCCCTTGTTGAGAATCGCCCAGCAGCGTCGCGTCGCTGGGTTCTTCAGCCGAACGATCTCCTGTTGTTTCGTGTGCCAACCCGGGCCCCAGCCGAGGTCCGGCGTAGTGGTGTTGTATTCGAGTGCGAGGTCGTTTCCCGCGCCGTCGATGTCGAAGTCGAAGCGCCAGTAGGCGTGGTGTCGGTGATTGTAGTTGCACTGCAGTCCAGCGCTGAATAGTCGGGGCGCGATTGTTCCGTCATTCCAGAAGTACCAACGCTCGGTCAGCTTGTACGCGCCGATCGTGTGGTACGCCTCAGCGACGACGGCGAGAAAGCCCCAGAAGCCGATCGTGTAGATGTTGACCTTGTTCGCCGGTATTGGCTGAGCGTTGTTGTAGTTGAGCGGGTCTTTGTATGGCCCGCACGGGCCGCTGTACTGGACACGGAGGGAAGGAAGGCTTGCCTTGTAGAAGACCTGGCGGCCGCGAAAGTAAGCGCTCGTGATAGCGATGCCTTCGGCGTCTGGGTAGTCGGCGAGCGTCCAGTTGAACGTCCAAATGGGATTGTTGGCCGTCGGCCACTGCACTGATCCGGATGCGCTCATGCCCCCACCTCCGTGTGCGAAGCCGGCTCAGCGAGATCGTGCGGCGAGCAGGAGCCGACCCGAACGACCGATTGCCGGCTGAGATCAACGGTTGCCATGAATCTCGGCAGCCGTTCACTCGGGCAGCCGAAGCGAATGTCGAAGATCCGCTGGTTCGCGCCCGGCGGACTGATCAAAAGCGCCGTCCCCTCGAGTTGGCCGACATGCTCCGCAAGACGCGGATGCGCGCCAGCGATCTCGATTGCGCGGCGGATCTCGCCATCGGTCGGCGGCGGCTGATACGCGTGCACGGAGACGTCATGAACTGTTTCTCCGTCGCGATCCAGCCGCACCTCGACCGCACGATTGCGGTCGTATGCGTAGAGGATGGCGACCAGTGACCCTTCGCCGCTCTCCTCGACAGCCTTCTCGTCGAGAACGCTGACGCCGATCCACTCGAAGCGTTCGCCGCCGAGATGTTCGCGGACGTTGCTGTCTGCCATGACACGCTGCCGGGTCCGCTCCAACGATTCGTCAGAAACGTCCGACTCGAGCTCCTCACTCTCGAACGGCTCGAAGTGATCCGGCTCTGGCCCTTCGAATGCCGGCACACCGCGCAGCGCAGGCTCGATGATCGGAGGCAACTCGCCGTGCGGCGCGACGCGCGGCGGCGGCAGAAGATAGGCCTGCGGGGCGGGGTCACCCCTCTTCCCTTCACTTGTAGACACGTACGTCACCTCCCGTGACGAACGGCCGCCAGACAGGCGCTCACGCGTCGCACGACGACGACAGCAGCCAAGTCCTGGAAGTAAGCGAGCGCCTCCCTGACGCCTATGGATTGAGAACCGTCATCCACTCTCCCACCGGTAACAAGCACTGTCAACCTCCAACTTGACACGCCTGTCTGACTAACCCGAGTACGATGGGCGGTACGGTCGGCGGCGACCTCCCTGGATTGAGAACCTAGGCGACGTAGCCGCCGACCTTCTCGCACTCCCGCCGCGCGACGGTTGCCCCCTCAGTGTCCACGTCGTGACGACAAGATGGCAGCGCAAAGACGCCGCGGCACTAGCGTCGCCGTGCGACGTCGGGGTCGGCGACGGAACGAGGAGGAAGCCTCCATGTCCTACGTGGACACACTCACCGTCCCGAACACGGCCTTTCCGGACCTGGGCCTAGCCGTGAGCGAGCGGTACGAGTCGCTTCCCGATCAGGAGTTCGCGCAGGGCGTCGGCCGCTCGCTCGGGACTCCAGCGGAGTATGCAGAGAGTTGGCTCAGCAACTTCGGCCGCGCTTTCACAACAGGCTGCACCAGGGATCACGCAAGGCGCATTGAGCGGCGCGATCGGAGGTGCCGCGCTCGGGCCGTGGGGGATGCTCGGCAGGGCGGTGCTCGCAGTCCATCGCTCCTTGTTTATCGCGAGTCCCCCCAGCACTGCCCCGCGCAGCGCAGGGTCTTTAGGCGTTGACCATCTAGCGGTTGCCGAGCTGGAGCGGAGCTGATTCGTGATCGGCCTAGGCGTCTATCGCCGGACCCATTAGACGCGTAAAACGACTATCCGGCCGACCAAGCGGGCGACCCGCATTGATGGGGACAGCCGTGACCCCTGTGCGGCCATTGAGCCTCCGTAAACGACTGTTGGGCGGAGGCGTTGAACGTTGGCGTGATAGCGATCGACCAAACCCGGACAGCGTTTGCGTCAATGCGATATGGCCCTAAGTCTCTCTCCCGCCGGGTCGGCGGCGCAGCAGTAGTCGCGGGTCTGTGCGCGCGAAATTCACGCGTGCGACCTGCTCGAGTCCAGCTTGTAGTCTCAGCTCGGTAGACGCGGCAGCCAGCCGCCGACTGAGTATTCGATGCCTCGCGCATTCCGAACGAGCCGGCGGAGCCCGGTTCCGTCCGGGTGGACGAGGCGCACGGACGCGGCGACCGAGAACGCAATCCAGCTTCCGTCGGGCGACCACGCGGGCGACGCATAGGTCGCGTAGCCGCCTCCACGTGGTACGCGACGTTCGCCGGAACCGTCGCGGCGCGCGACCGTAAGGGCTCCGTTGCGAAGGAAGGCAAGACTTTCGCCGTCCGGCGACCAGGCAGGGTTCGAGTGCTCCGGATCCGGGTAGTGGCCGTTCCGCGAAAGCTTCGCAAGATCCCCTGTCGTTCGCCCGGAGCTGTTGACGACACGAAGCCGCGGACTCGACGTGCCGCCTGCGCAGCTCCAGTCGCTGAACGCAATGCGCTGTCCGTCCGGCGAGACGGCTGGCGCCAGATGCGAGTGCACGCCGCTAGATCGCGTGACGCGTTGGGCTCGCCCACCCGTCGCCGCGACGCGGAGGATCGAGCCGCAGCTCTCGCCCGCAAACGCGGAGCGGTAGCCGACGAAGTAGATCGTCGTGCCGTCGGGAGCCCACGCCGGGTCATCGCCGCCGCGGGTCACGATCCGGCGACCTGAGCCGTCTACGTTCATGGTCGAGATGCCGCCACCGAAGCCGCGTGCGAACGCGATCCTCGACCCGTCTCGCGAGACCGCCGGCTCACGCTCTTCGACGCGCGTCTTGGTGAGGCGTACCGCCCGGGAGCCGTCCAGCGTGATTGCGTAGAGATCGCCGCCGCGCTCAAAGACGACCGCTGGAGTCGCCGACTGCGAGCTGACACCCTCCGCCGAGGCGAGCGCCGCGAAAGCGAGGAGGGCAACGGCCGAGACGATGGAGCGAGCCATGGACCTGGCCTTACACCCCATGGAACTCAAGGTCAAGACGCTCGTGATATGCGGTGACCGACGTGAGCATCTCGGCTGCTGACCTCAACGGGCAGACGTGCGCCAATACTTCGGCCCAGCCAGGTCGCCCTCATTCTCACCAAGTCCCCATTTGCGCTACCGCGTCACCGATACATGAGGGCCCATACGAACGAATCTGGATTTGGGGTCGCGGTTCGAGTTCAGTCGCCTGCAGGCGGCCGCATCTCGCCGTCTTCAACGCCGTGTGCGCGCATGAACTAGAAGGCGTCGTGGCGAAGCGCAAGGCCGGTCCCTATCGCCCCGGCTCTCGCGGTTGGGTGAATGTCAAGAACCGCGAGTATTGACACTACGAGATGGAGCGAGAGTCGGCGATCAGGTCATGTCACGAGCGAGGGGACGAGGCACGGAAGCGGTTATCGCTGCAGCGTCGTATCAGGGCCGCACGTTCGCACAATGCCCCTTTCTGCGTTCTCAATCACGCTCCTCCACGCATTGGTGGAGTCGAATTTTTTTGCGGCCATGATGTGCTGCCATGCCTCAGAGCATTGCCGATGCGAGAGTTCTGTTTCAGACCAGTCGATCTCCGTGAACGTGGCGTTGTTCGCAACGGCGGACCGATTCTCCATCGGATACCTCTCGTAGACCTCCATCGCCTGCGCGAACCTCTCCCTCCCACCCTTAGGGTCACCGTTGGCGTACCGTAAATTCCCGAGCTGGCGGAGGAGCGTCGCTTCGCCGGCAGCGTCTTTGGGGCCGGCCTTGAGCCCTTCCTCGGTGAGCTCTTCACTCTCGACCGTCTGACCGGCCGACGAAAGCGCGAAGGCAACCGCGACGTACTCCTCGGAGGTCACCCGGCCCGCGAGCTCGTGGATGAGCTCCGAGGACTGCCGGGCCAGAATGAGCGTCTCTCTCTGGATAGGCCCGGACAATTGACGCCACTCACTCGGGTTCTTTTGCCTGAGCTGAAAGTTTTCCTTCGGAAGGGCGCTCAGACGCTGGATCAGGCTCCTGAGTTCAGCGCGTTGAGCGTGCTGCTCTTCGCGCGAGACGCGGTTCTCTGCTTCGTGATTGGTATAGAAGGCGAAACCTAGGGCGAGCACCGAGACGAGCATCGGAATGATGACCGGAACCTGGGTATACCAGGGTGCGCCGCCTTTCATGACCTGGATCTGAAGCGCGTCGATCTCGCGCTTCATCGTCTCCAGACGGCTGTCCAGACCTTCGGCGTCCTGACGCTCGGCTCGACCGCGCCCCATGCTGCTAGACCTCTGGGACCACGACGCGCGGCCGCGCACCCGCAACGGTTGTTGTCCTGAGCACACGCTCTCTCATCACGACCCACCCCTTCTCTTGCTTGCTCTTATTCAAGACCCACAGACCCCCAGCCTTCTTCCACGTCAAGAACCGATCGTGCCGCCGCCTACGCTCCGATACGCGCTTGTCCACCTGCTCGTGATCCCCAAGTCGGCACGTCGAGAGATGCGATGGGCAAAGGCGCTGAAAGCGCTTCGCTGGGTCTCATCCTCGTCTCGCTTCGACTGCCGCGCTCGCCGACACGAGCACCCAAAAAACGAGAACGGTCGCTACTTGCCGCCCGCGGCTCGCCGAGCGTTAGGCGACGCGGGGCAAACAAACGACGAGAGAGAAACCCGCCGTTTCCAGCGGGTCCTCTCAGATGGAGCTAGCCGGACTCGAACCGGCGACCTCCTGGGTGCGATAACGCAGCGCCGATGTCAGTTGGGGTGTACGCGGTTTGTTCGGGCGCTTTGACGCGAGCTCAGCTCGCTGAGGTTCGCTCAGTTTGGTAGCACGGTCGGTAGAACGGCGGCGAAGCAGGCGTAGTCGTTACGCGTACCAGACGTTGAGGTGTTCGGCTCGCGCTTCTTCCCGCGGAAGCCGTTTACCGAAAGCGACCACCCGAGTCGTTGCACGGGGCACGCCCCGGCATCACGTGGTCGCAGCCGCGCAAGTTGCTCGAGAGAAGGTCGAGCGCCGCGTTCGTCGCGACGGCCCATGCCATGGCGTTTAGTAGTCCCCGGTGTGCCCCAGCCTTGCCGATGTAGAGCGCGTTAAGCGCAGTGACGAAGGGTGAACGCGCTCGCTCACCACCCCACGCAACTATCCCTGCACGACTACCCCGGCACCCACCGTCGTCACGCTCGGAGCCACGAAGAAGATGATCTGCCTACGCTGATCTTCTCATCCTCGTCGAGCGGTAGAGGCGAGCCGCCGGCAGCGTCACCGGCGAGGCAGCGCATCGGTGAATGGCGTCGCAATCTCAATGCCCACGGCGCGCGACGCGCAGATCAGCGGATCACCCGCTGGGGTTCCACGCGATCGAGGAGTTCAGTGGCGTCCGGATCCCCCCGATGACCTGCTCGCCGATGCCGTCCACGTTCGCGATGGACAGTGCGCCTTCACACGTAAAATCCTCATCCTTCCCCGTGACGGAGAGGCAGGTCTCGCCGATGCGGAGGTAGGCGATCCGCGAACCGTCTGGCGACCACTGCACGCCGGGTGTGTTAGCTCCCGAAGAGGCGACCCGCCTTAGCCCCGTGCCGTCGGGCCGAACAAGGTAGATGCTCTTGTCCGTCACGAACGCGAGCCACTCGCCATTCGGCGCCCACGTCAGCGCTCGCACGTGGCCCGCCGCGGACGACACCTCCTTGTCGAGGACCACCCGTCGCTCGCGGCCGTCTGCGTTCGCAACCCAGAGTTTGTGGCTGTGGTCGTACATGCCGTCGAAGTAGGCGATCCGCGCTCCGTCGGGCGACAGCGCGGGCTCATACACGAAAGCGAGCGCACCCCGTCCATCTGGGAAGAAGACGCGCCGGGTGGAGCGGAGGATCAACCTCGGAGCGCCTCCGTCCAACCTCTGCGCGTAGATCGCTGGACGCCCCCCTACCCGGTCGGCGTAGACGATCTCAGAGCCATCCGGGGAGAACGAGCCACCGGTCGGATCGCCACCATCTGTCAGACGCCTCTCGGTCGCGTCGGCCTCGAGAACCCAGAGGCCGTCGAGTCGGCGGGGCGATGTCCGCCGGATCAGCAGCTTCGTCCCGTCGCTCGACCACGCGATGGGGTCGCGGCCCCCGCCGCTCAGCCAGATCCGTCGGTGCGGGCGTGCCGGATCCACCGCCCATATCCCGTCCACACCGCCATAGGCGATCCAACCGCCGACCTGGCCGAAAGAGCCCTGAACCGCCGATGACCGCGCCGGACTGGGAACCGTCGTGGCCGCGTCCACCTTTGAACTGGGGTCCTTCGAACCTGCTTCCGGAGACGAACCGCATCCCGCAATCACCATCACAATCGCTACTGCCATCGCGATCCGACGTCGATACGAGCGCTTCGGACTAATCGTCATGGGCGTTGACAAGATCGCGCACCGGCTCAGCTCGACGAGGCCGCCGCGGAGCCGCCGACGTAAAAAGGTATGACCGGTCGGACCGACGGCAAGTGACTCTGACGTGTCCCGCAGTGAGACATCGTCCTATAGACGAGTCTCAGCGCACACATCTTCCTAGTTCGTGCGCTCCGCGATCGAAACCGCCATCCACACTCGCAGTGGCCCAGCGTCTTTGTAGCGACCCGCATCTCACCGCCGTCATTGGCCAGCCCCGGCGAGCCGCTCGTCGTTCAGCCGCACGTCGAAGAGCTGACCGCAAGCAGCGGCATCGTCCCTCCTCCCTCGCTTGGGCCGGAAATACGCGGTGCGCAATGATCACGCCGTGAGCGAGCATCGCGCTGCCACTGCGACTTTCCTGTTCACGGACGTCGAGGGCTCGACGGCGCTGCTCAAACAGCTCCGAGACCGGTACGCCATGGCGCTTGCCGACCACCACCGCATCCTCCGCGAGGCGTTCGCAGCCCACGGCGGGACCGAGATCGACAACCAGGGAGACTCGTTCTTCGTCGCCTTCACGCGCGCCCGGGAAGCCGTGCTCGCCGCCGCCGATGGGCAGCGCGCGCTGCACGCAAACGAGTGGCCCGAAGGCTCGTCACTACGTGTTCGCATGGGCATCCACACAGGCGAGGCAGACGTTGCGGGCGAGCGCTACGTGGGCGTGTCGGTCCACCGGGCTGCCCGCATCAGCGCGCTCGCTCACGGTGGTCAGGTTCTCGTCTCCCAGACGACCGAGCACCTTCTCCAAGACGAAGAGGATCGCCTTCCGGGGCTGCGACTGCGCGACCTCGGGCAGCAGCGGCTGAAGGATTTCGAGCGTCCGATACGCGTCTACCAGCTCGACATCGAGGGCCTTCCGTCGAGGTTCGCGCCGCTCAAGGCGAGCGCCGCGCCGCCCGCGCGGCGCCGCCTAAGGCTCATCGCCGCCGTGGCGATCCTCGTTGTGGCGGCGGCGATGACGGCGTTCGTACTTGCGCGAGGCGAGTCGGCACCGGAGGTACTGCCTAACAGCGTCGTCCGTATCGACCCGAACACGGGCAAGCCGACCATGGTGATCCCCGTGGGGCGCGCGCCCGACGTCATCGTCTCCGCCGGCGGCTACGTCTGGATCACCCACCACATCATCCGAGCACAGGAAGCCTACGAC
>JBKPMS010000172.1:0-22603 GCA_046732275.1 Actinomycetota bacterium
CCGAGGTCGTAGTGAATGTCGAGACCGGACATCATCCCGGCCAGTCGTTTGCGGGGCTCGTCCATGCTGAGCAGCTCGGACATGGTGTCGCGCAGGGCTTCGATGCGTTCGTCGTAGCGCAGGAGCGCGGTTTGCGCCAAGGTGTTCTGCAACGCGCGGGCAGCGACCGGGTGCCGCTCGGCGTGGTAGGTGTCGAGGAGGCTTTCCGGCGCTGTCTCGTTGACGACCTGGGCCAGCTTCCAGCCCAGGTTGACCGCGTCCTGCACACCGATGTTGAGGCCCTGTCCACCCACTGGGTAATGCACGTGCGCCGCGTCGCCGGCCAACAACACCCGCCTTTCCCGGTAGGACGCCGCCTGCCGGGTCATGTCGGTGAACCTGGAGATCCAGATGGGACTGTGGATCCCGTAATCGCTCCCGTACACGGCGATCAGCGCCCGGCTGAGATCAGCGAGGGTCGGCTCAGCCGTTTGCCCGACGTGCTGTTCGCTGACGAGGACCCGAACCGTCTTCCCGTCCTCCAACCTGCTCAGGGCACGGATTCCCTTCTCGTCGCGGCGCAGGCCCCATTCCGGCTCCTCGGCCAGCTCGACCTCGGCAATCAGGTTGCTGGTTGACGGATCCCAGCCGGGGAACTCGATTCCGGCTGCCTTACGGATCAGGCTGCGTCCTCCGTCGCAGCCAACGAGATATCCCGTCCGCAGCGACCGGTCGTCGGACAGCTCGACATCGACACCGGTGTCGTCCTGCGTGAAACCCGTCACCTCCCGTTCGCGATAGATCGGCACCGCGAGCTCGCCGACCCAGCCGGCGAGGATGCGTTCGATGTGGTTCTGCCACAGGCCGAGCCCGTAGTTGTGCCGGGTAGGAAAGTCGCTGATGTCCAAAGAGATCCAGGCGAACCCCCCGACCTGAGCCGTCTGTCCCTCGGAGAGGAAGCGATCGGCGATTCCACGCTGGTCGAGAACCTCGATCGTGCGGGAGTGCAGACCGCCTGCGCGCGAGCCGGCGAGGTCCTGACTCGAGCGCCGCTCGACAATGGCAGCGTCGACCCCGGCCAGCGCCAACTCGCCCGCCAACATCAGCCCCGTCGGGCCTCCTCCGGCGATTACCACTGCGTGCTCGGTCATTGGCACATCTCCGCGTGACCCATATGTCGACAACTATGCCGGGCGACCTGGGGCTTGCCGCAAGCCCCCCCCTGCGCGGTAAATTGAAAGTGGAGGGGAGAGGCGGACCTCGACCCGCCGGAAGCAAGGAACGCTACGGCTTATCGAGCGTGTGGATGTCGTAGAGCTTCTTCCCGAACTGGTTCTTCGTACTTCCCGAGACCGCGGGCTGTCTCGTGTCGGGGTACTCGGTGACGTTCGGCGAGACGAGATTCGAGACCATGAGATAGCGCACGACTTCGTTTTCCTCGTTTGTGATCGCATGGGCCCCCTCCGGCCCAATCGCGAAATGCACCACGTCCCCGGCGACTGCCTCGTGCGTTCCCGAGGGTGTGCGTAGTTTCAGCCGTCCCTGGAGGACGATCAACAGCTCCTCGCTGCCGTGGTGGAAGTGGTAAGCGATCCCGCCGCCTTTCGAAAGTTCGTACAACGTCCCCCCAAGAGCGTCGCCGTCTGCCACGCGTCGCGATCGTCCTTCCTGCTGGTCGTCGTCCCACTCGTTCGACCAGATGTTCGCGCGACCATCTTGGCACGCCCGGTCTCCGACGACTCGCGCGAGCGCTGTCGGTTATTTCGTCTCGCGTGCGCGCGCGACGATTCGCCTCCAGGCGTCGTCGTACGCGGCGCGGTCAACACGCGCCCAACGGACCTCAGTACCGTCAACCAGCACGACGCCCGGCTTCACGGTCTGCATGACGCTAGATTCCCGGACCGTGTCGATCAGCTCGTCGAAGTCTCCTTCGGCGAGGTAGACGAACGAACCGACCGGGATCACCGTCGCCCACCAGCCCTGCTCGAGGTCGTCCCATCGACCTCCATCAAGGTCGATCGGTAACTCACCGCCGCGATCCCCGAGCAGGATCCGGTCGACATGGTCGTGCCATGGGAACCGCATCAGGTGTGTCTTCCCATCGCCGACGAGACGCGCGTGCCATCCGAGCTCACTTTCACCCGGACTGAGCTCCACTTCGACGCGCCCATGAGCCCGGGCCCAGGCTGTCGGAGGGTCGACGGTGAGTTCTTCTAGGCGGCCGTCTCGCATGCGGGTGATCTCGAACACCCGTAGGCGCTTCGGTGAGACACCGTGCACTTCAGCTCCCTCCGCTTCCAAACGCGAATCGCCCGTCGTGTCGCACGATGTGCTCGAGCGTCTCGCGCACCTCGCCGGCCCTTGGGTCCTTCTTCACCTTTCCCGCGGGAATCGGCGGGCCGAGTACGCGCGACTCATCCGGTGGTGCGCCGGGTGCCGGGTGGTCGACAAACCGCCAGCGGCCGCGTTTCAGCTCGGCGTAGATCGACACGCGATCGGTCGCGCTCGTTCCGTCGCCCCATGCCCCGTACCCCATCGTGATGTGCGGCGGATGTGGGCCGCTGTCGGCCCAACTCACGAGATATGCGCGCCGTGTAGCGCCATCCTCGTGCACCCAGCCCCACACGGAGTGTGAGGTCGCGCCGCAGCACTCGCACACCGTCGTCCTCTCCTTTTCGCGCTCGACCGTCAGCATCGCGTCATCACATACCCGTTTGCGGCATCGAGCTCCCGGAAATGTCAGTCCGTGTCTCCGCTCTGGAAGAAGAATTCGCGACCAGGCGCTGATCTGGCGGAACGTCTCGACCAACTCGGCCTGTTCGATGCTCTGGATCCGGACAGCGCCGCGCGTGCCAAAGAGGCGTTCGCGCGAAAGGGAATCGACGCCCTGTGGACCGTTGAGCTCCGGCGCGATGTGTTCGCGGGCGACTCGGAAGATCTCGCTGAAGGCGGCGTCGGCGAGTTCCTGGGAGAGTTGCGGCCGTTCCTCTCGGCGCGCGGCGTCACTCTCGGCGAGATCGAGGACCGGTTCAGCGACGATGGGAACTACGCGGTCCGAGTCGGTGACGCGGTACACGCGATTCACGATTTGAGGGCCGGTGACCGGGATGAAGAGAGCTGGGGCCGTGCATGGGTCCGAGCCTTCGGGATCGTGAACGGGCTTCTCGTCGCCGCCAACTCGTCCGAACGCGCGTACACGATGCCCGAAGAGAACGTCTGGTTCTTGACGCCGGATCAGTTCGAGGCGATTCGCTCTGCGATTCCCGAACCTCGTAATCGTCCCTACGAGCCGGTCGACGATCCGCCGTGGTACGGCGCGGAGCATTGACGCGTTTGACGCTCCCGCCGCGGCAGTTCGGCCGGCGCTTTCCGTCCGCGGCGGTGGCCGGCGTCTGGCTCTATCACGGCGCCTGGTGCAAGCTGCTTGGCCGCTGTCCCGAGCAGGCCGCGATCGTCGCCGATTTGCCCGGGCTGCGCGGTCGGGGCGCGAAGACGCTGCTTCTCGGGCTCGGGATCGCCGAGACGGTGCTTGCCGGCTGGGTCATCAGCGGCGTTCGTCCTCGGCTTGCCGCCGGCGCCGGGACGGCGCTCGTCCTCGCCATGAACGCCGGCGGCCTTTCGTTGGGGCGTCGACACATTTCAGCGCCGAAGGCGCTATTGGCGGAGAACGCCGCCTTCCTACTGCTCGCCTGGCTGGCGGCGGAAGAGGATCGCGCTGCGAGTCGAGCCTGATGCTCGAGCGGCTCAGACGGCACCCGCTGGCAGTCGAGGCGCACTTCCGGCATAGCCTCGTTCTCACGTACGCCTGGCCGCGTCGGGTGCTCGAGCCCCTTCTGCCGCCAGGGCTGCTTCTCGACACGAACGGCGACTTCGGCTTCACCGCGATCGCGCTCGTCCAGACCGAGCGCCTTCGTCCGGCTCTGCTGCCGCATTCCTGCGGCGTGGACTTCTTCCTCACGGGCTACCGGATCTTCGTTCGCGTCGCGACGGCACCGAGCTTGCGCGGTCTCTACATTCTTCGCAGCGACGCAGACCGGCGCACCATGGTGGTGCTCGGCAACCTCCTCACGCACTACCGCTATCGCCTCGCGCAAATCACAGCCCACGAAGATCACGGACGGCTGGCAATACAGGTCCGCACCCCGGCGCGCGAAGCGGATCTCAACCTGGTCGCGGATCTGACGAGCACATCGGCGCCGCTTCCGCCGGACTCACCGTTCATCGATCTCGCGGAAGCGCGACGGTATGCAGGACCGCTGCCGTACACGTTCGACTACGAGAGCTCGACCGGATCGATTGTCGCCGTGAAGGCAACGCGCGGGCAGTGGAATCCCGAGCCGATCAGCGTCGAGGTGCGCGAGGCGAGCTTCCTGGAGTCGCCCAGGTTCTTCGGCGAGGAGCCGATACTCGCCAACGCGTTTCACGTTGGAGATGTCGACTACCGCTGGGAACGCGGCGAGATCCTCAGCCCCTGAGTCGTCACGGCCGCTGATTCCGGCATGCGTCGCGGCGAAGGACTGCTCCGACCTCGCCACTTCCGCTCGGTCTCATCCGCCGGGTCGTTGGCCGCGTGATCCGGGCGGTCACCGCCAGGCTCAGCTACCCGAATGATGAGAACGAGCGGCCGTGACCGTCTGGCGTCGCCTTCTTCCATGGCGAGCCGAGCCTCGCAGCCGTCGCTAATCAGCGACTAATCACGCTCGAGCCACATCGATTTCTTCTATCAAGCGTCGGGCGTGCGGGCGCCGTCGCGCAGCATCTCTGCGACCTTCGACAAGCGGCGTTCCTTCGTTTCGGCGCGCTTCGCCTCGGCGATCCAGCGCGCGTACTCCTTTCGATGCGTATACGACAGCTTCTCGAACGCCTGCGCCGCCTCCAGATCACGTCCGAGGACCGTGGCGAGCTCCGGCGGCACGTCGACCTCGCGGGGCGCATCGTCTAGCTCGATCTCCACATCCACCTCGTCGCCGATGTCGGCGCCGGCTTCCTGACGCAGCGCTTTCGTGACGCCGAGGTAGGCGACGCCGCCGTAGATCGCAGTGGTGCTCTGGAACGCCACGCCGTTCACAGTGCCGCGGACGGGCGCGCGCGATTTGCCGAACGCCTCGTTCGGATCGAACGGGAGCGGCACGGTAGCGCCCCCTTGGCCGGCCGCCTCGATCACGCCTTGAAACCTCACGGCAGGGATCTTCTACTACAAGGCGTAACGGGCACGGTAGAGATACATGAGCGGTGCAAAGTCTCTGCGCTTCTTGATTTCTGTGCCGCTGCTCGTAGCGGGTGTCCTGTTCGTGCTGTACGGCCTTTTCGCTCTCACGTTTCGAGAGGGCAGCGGTTCGACCTACGTCACGTTTGAAGGCCACCGCATCGACGCGCATCTTGTCGGCGCTGTGAGCCTTGTGATCGGCGTGGCCGTGATCGCCGGCGCCGTCGCGCTGGCGCGCCGTCACTGCGGCAGCCGCAGTTAGGTCGACTCGGTAGCCGACTTGGTGACGCGCCGCCTTGCGAAGTTGGCGACGGCATAGCCGGCGCCGGCAACACCGGCAGTCACGATGCCGATGATGTTCGTCGTGACGCAGGTGCGACAGGCGTTGCAGCAGACGGCAGCCATCGGGGCGTTTTCGCCGTACTTGCCGGCAGCCTGAGCGACCCGGCCTGTCCAGATCGTCTTCACAGGTGGGAGGTTAGCGCGGTCGACACGTCCGCACCGGGGCGTTAACGTCTTATCCAGCCGTCGCCCCAGCGGTCGTACGAATGACCAGCCAGGGCACAGCACATGCGCGCTTCGAACGGGCAATCCATCGGGGTCACATCCTGGCCGCCGAGATGGCTGCAAGGGAGATGGGCGGGCTCTCGCTCTACGACGCACTGCTCCTCTGCGAGCTCCTCGCGAAGACCGATCCCGCGCGTTACGAGCGAGCGGCCCTGCGCTGGCTCGCAAGGTTCGTCGACGAGCGCTTGCCGCCGCTGACAGAGGTTGCGCTGGCTGCATCGGCGCTCGCGGAGCTTCGCCATGGCCCCAGAGCGACCGGAGTGGACGCGCTCAAGAGGTTGGTACGGCGGAACTAGGCGCGGGGGAAGGCGCGGCGCGACAACCGAAAAGCGCTCTGCAGCAGGAGGGCGATTAGGAGCGCCAGGGTGAGGTACTCGAACGGCCCGACTCCCTCGCGGGTTATCCCGAGCTGGACGAGCTTGCCGGCGACGGCGACCAGCACGAGCGCAAGAAGCAGCGGGCGAAAGTGCATGATCGTCATGATCTCGCCTCCGTGATGGCGGCGTCAGGGTGTTTTGCGACACTCGAGCCATGCGTGAGGACGCGCAACTCGCGGCGCTGGCGTCGATCCACGAGGTTCTGGGTGGGCGTGGGCTCGATTACTGGCTGTTCGGAGGCTGGGCGGTGGACTTCCATGCCGGGAACGTGAGTCGGCCACACGACGACCTCGACCTCGCCGTCTGGTCGAAGGATTACGAGGCGATCGCGGCCTTGCTCACCGCCGACGGCTGGAGGCACGCACCGGAGGAGGGCGAGGACGGCTTCACCGGCTATGAACGCGGAGACGTCCGGCTGGAGCTCGCGTTCCTAGCGCGCGACGCCGACGGAGTGGTGTACACGCCGCTCGAGGAAGGGCGCGGAACGTGGCCGGAAGGATCTTTTGGCGACGACGTAGCGGAGCTAGGCGGAGTTCATGCGCGCGTGATCAGCCTCGACGCACTGAAGGTCGACAAGTCGACCGTCCACGACGACCCGCGTGTGGCCGCGAAAGACCGAGCCGATCGCGCGACCCTCGCTAGAGCGACGCAGGACTGACGAACTTGTAGCCGGCCGCCTCGATTCCTTCGACCGTCCGCTTGAGGTACTTGAGGTCGAGGAATGGATGGAAGTAGAAGCAGGCAAAGCCGTCGCGGACGACGAGGTTCGCTCGCGCGGCCTTGATGAGATCCCGCGGGAACCGCGCCTTGTACGTATGCCACGTCGCCGGTGCGATCGAGCCGAGGTTCTCGGGCAGGACCTTGCTCCCGTAGAAGTCGTGGACGACATAGGGGAAGAACTGGCCCTCAACGTGGTCGTAGCGAGCGTGCCCTTCGAGCAGGCCCGGGAAATAGTCGCTGCGTTCCCACCGCGTCGCGAACCAGCGCGCGGCAGCGCGATACGCGCGATCCGATGCCACGTAGTGGGGGAACTCGAAGATCTTCGGCCGATCCAGGCCCGCCGCGGCGAACTCGCGGTTCGCGGCGACGATCCGGTGCTCCGCCCAGGTCACCGACGTGTCGCCGGGAAGCGGCCCGACGTCCTGGATCTTCCCCTCTGAGCTCTCCGTAACGCGGTAGAACTCGACGTCGTCGCCGGTCAACCCGTCGTACGGGTTGCTGCCGCCGTCCCACTGGTGCGTGTAGCCGTGACCGACGAGCACGCCGCCCTTCCTCTGCATGTACTTGAGGGCCGCGATGATCTTGGGCGCGTTGCGAAGCAACAGCTCGTGCGGTCCGTCTTCGTGCTCCTGCGGGTCACGGTAGTACGGGCTCACTCCGAAGCCGAAGGGAATCCCCTTCGAGTGGAGGTAGTCGGCTGCGGCTCGGAGCTGTGCGGGATTGCTCAGCGGGTTGATGTCTTCGAGTCGGACGAGAGCGCGGTGCCGCTCGGGCGTCCTCGGCGCGAGCGCGTCGAAGAGGAGGTCGGCGAAGGCGAGGACTCGGTCCGACTCGCTCGTGTAGCGAAATGGAACCTCGCCGATGTACGTCAGGTTCCGGGAGCGCAGCGCCCACGGGAACCTCGAGCCGTCGGCACGCACCGCCTCGGCCAGCACCCGCACTCGGGAGCGATCGACGGAGGAGTAACGCATGATGCCCGCCGCGTTACGAGTCCACCGCGTCAGCGGCCTGCCCTTGTAGCGAACCTCGGCCACGGCCGAGTGGTCGAGGACGGAGGAGCGCCACCCGTACCTCGCGCGGAAGTCAGACGCGCGGCCCTCGAGCTCGCCGATGTTGTTGGCGATCCAGATCACCGGCCGCGGCGTGTGCAACACGTCGTCCAGGAATGCCTTCGGCACCTGAACGCCGTAGGTCGAGCCGAGGTAGACGGTCGCGGAATAGCGGTCGACGTCGCCCTGTCTGTACGCGGAGACCGGCTTGATCTTCGTCGGCCCGAAATGCCCGGCGAGATTCCCGGCCATGATCCCGTCGAGCTCGCCGACCCACCGCCACTTGCCGACGTGGTCGTAGAGCACCAGCGTCTGCGTCCTCGCCGTCCAGCCGGCCGGAACTCGCGCCGAAAGGGGAATCTGCGGCGCCGCGGGCAGCCGTGCGAACGTCAAAGGCTTGAGCTTCGGCGCGCTGTGCGGCATGAGCTGGTGGCGAACCGGGATGAGGATGAAGGCAGCGATAGCCGCGAGGACCACCAGAGGGATCCAGCGTCCGAACGATCCTCGGCGCCGGCGGCGTTCTTCCGCGACGGCGCTCAAGGTCACGCCACCCGTGCGAGGGCCGACTGTTTCACCAGCGCACCGACGATGCGCCGGCTCGCGAGACCGTCGCCGAACGGGTTCTCGGGGTGGGCCATGCGCGCGTAGGTAACGGGATCGTCGAGGAGCTCCGTCGCGGCGCTCATGATCACGTGAGGATCGGTGCCGACGAGCCGAGCCACACCGGCCGTGACAACCTCCGGTCTTTCGGTCGCGTCGCGTAACACGAGAAGCGGCTTGCCCAGACTCGGCGCCTCCTCCTGAAGTCCGCCCGAGTCCGTTAGGACGACGTCGCTCGAGTCGAGGACGTGGACGAGCTCGAGATAGTCGAGCGGCTCGCAGAGATGCACGCCGTCGACATCCTCGAGCGCCGGCAGCACGATGTCGCGGACCGCGGGGCTTCGGTGCACCGGAAGGACGATCTCGGTGTCGTCGCGTGCGGCGAGCGCCCGGACCGCCTCGCAGACGCCGCGCATCGCTTCGCCCTGGCTCTCGCGCCGGTGGAGGGTCAGGAGCACGCGGCGGGGCCGCATCCGCGGAACAGGCGGTGGAAGCTGCCGAGCGCGCCGCACGGCCCATCTCAACGCGTCGATCACCGTGTTGCCGGTGACGTGCACCGTGTCCTCCGGAACCGCTTCTGCGAGGAGATTCTCGGCGCTGATCGGCGTCGGGCAGAAGTGGAGCGCGGCGATCCTCGCCACCACGCGGCGATTGAGCTCTTCCGGAAAGGGGGCGTAGGTGTCCCCGGTGCGGAGGCCGGCTTCGACGTGGCCCACTGGAATCGCGTCGTAGAAGGCGGCGAGGGCCGCGCACATCGTCGTCGTCGTATCACCCTGGACGAGCACCCAGTCGGGGTCGAGCTCTCTGAGCGTTTCTCCCAGGCCGCGGACGAGCTCAGCCGTCAGGTCGGAGAGCCGCTGCGCGGGACGCATCACGTCGAGGTCGATGTCCGCCCCGAGCTCGAACTGCGCGAGCATCTGATCGACCAGCTCGCGGTGCTGTCCGGTCGAGACGACCACCGTCTCGGTCTCGCGCCGGCGCCGCAGCTCGGCGATCACCGGTGCAAGCTTGATCACCTCCGGGCGCGTCCCCAGAACTGTTGCGACTCTCATCGCGGTTACGCCTCCCGTGGCACGCGCGCCGTCTTGCTCCACCCGACGCGTCCGGCGAACAGTCGAAACCACGCCATCAACGACGCCGCCGTCCAGAGGTAGACGTAGAGGCCGAACGCCGCGCCGTACGCCGGAAGCTCCCACCACCGCAATGGGTGCGGGCTGTGCTGCTGGTACCGCGTGAGGAGCATCACCACAGGGCTCAGCCCGATCAACTCCATCACGATGTTTCGCGGCGGTCCCGCCGGAATGAAGGCGAGGAAGTCGTTGGTGATCGTGAACCAACCGAGCGCGCCGCCGAGGGCGACGAGGAGGTTCGCGGCAACGAACATCACAAACGTGACGAACAGGAGGTAGAGCGTGAGGTCGAACCGGGCGACGAACGGGACCCTCGGTGCCGTCCAGAGCTTCGGGATGTGATCCCAGCACTGGTAGTGACCCTGCGCCCAGCGCGTTCTCTGTCGGAGCCAGGCGCGAACCGTCCGGACGCCCTGCTGGGTGACCAGCGTGTTCCGGCAGAACCTGATCTCCCAGTTGAGGCGCCTGAGATGCAGGCCGAGGTCGAGGTCTTCCGTCAGGCAGTCGGTCCACGGGTCGCGCCGGAGCGACTCGAGCGCCGCGAGCCGTGTGAATTGCCCATTGCCGCCGAGGCCGACGGATCCCATGTGGTCGCGGGCGGCCTGCGCAAGGTGGCTGAAGCCCGTGAACTCGAGATCCTGGCAGCGGGCGATGAGACCGTCCGCGGCGTTTCCGATCACGACACCCATCTGCACCCCGCCCACCGTCCGGTCGGAAAACAAACGCGCGACCTCGCGGAGCGCATTCCGCTCGAGGTGGCCGTCGGCATCGACGATGCCGATCACGATGTGCTCAGGATCGAAGCCCTCCACGAAGGGATCGCGACTGGAGAGGAGCTCCTCCAGATAGCGGTAACCGGAATTCAGCGCAGCGCCCTTGCCCTGCCCGGCGACTTCCGGATTCCTGTCGATCACGCGGACGAGACCCGTCGACTCGAACTGTCGTGCCAGCCGGCCCGTGTCGTCGGTGGAGCCGTCGTTGACGACGAGCACTCGGTAGTGCTCGTAGTCGAGGCGCACCAGCGACTCGAGCGTGCCGCCGATGACCAGCTCCTCGTTGTGAGCCGGCACGATCAGCAGCATCGCGAGCGGCGGGCCCGTGAGCGGAACCCGGCGTGCCGCCCGCCGCGCCGAAAGCAGGAACAGCGCAACGTAGTAGAGCGACACGAGTGCCATGAAGTAGCCCAGCCAGGTGACGTCGACGTGAAACATCAGCGCGGCCCGGGCACCCAGAGGAAATGGCCCTCGGTGACGACCTGAGCGTCCACGGGGAGCGCGTCGCCGGGACAAAGCTGCCGTCGGGTCGCCGCGTCGACGTTCGATCCCGACGCGCGCGCCCGGATCGAGATCCCGTAGACCGCGCAACTGCCGCGTAGATCGACACGGAAGGCGCCGTCTTCGCGGCTACGCGCGTTCGCGATCGGGCGACCGTCTCGGCGTACGACGATCTGCGCGTCCTGCAGCCCGCCGCCGTCCGCCTCCAGGACGCGACCCTCGACCACGGCGTTTGCGCCGGGGCGCGGGACAACGGAGCCGAAGCTCGCCGTCAGCTTCGCGCTCGGCGCTGCCACTGCGTAGAGGATCAGAAGGGCGACGACCCCGAGCGATGACAGTGCGACGACGACGTCGCGGACTCCGACCCGGAGCCGAGATCGTTCCGAACGTTGCCGGAACGCATGCGTGTGCGTGTTGATCTGGTCCAGCGCCGAACCCCCCTTGCCGCAACCTCGCGCCCCTTCGAGGTGGAGATGCGTCGTCTCCTATCCACCTTGCGGTCTGCAGAACCCGCCTTTACAGGACGCTTACGTTCGCCGACTGGAGTCAACTCCGCGCTGCATCGTGCGCTCACTAACGATGTCTTCAAGAGAGCGCGCGCGGCCGCATGGAGACGTGCGAGGTCGCGGTCGCCGACCGAGGCGGCGAGATGGACGACGGATGAGCGCCGATGTTCCGGGATTGAGTCCTCGTCGGACAAGCTTCCGCTGCTCGAGTTGATCGACGATGTTCGTCAAACGTGCGCTTCACGCGTGCGGCGGCCACCACATCGTCGTCGGAGAGGTCGAGCTTGCGCGAGCAGCCGAGCGGCGTCGGCCCCTACGTCACGACGGCGCGTATCACTGAGTGGTTTACACCGAGCGGCGGTGTGGGAAGAACGCGGACCTTGAACCTGGGACGCATTCTTCTACGCCTGACGGTGGGCTCGATCTTCGTCGAGCACGGAACGCAGAAGCTGTTCGGCTGGTTCGGCGGGCACGGCCCCGACGGGACCGGCCAGTTCTTCGAGTCGGTCGGGCTCCGACCCGGCCGGCGGAATGCGATCGCCGCCGGAGCCGCCGAGGCAGGCGGGGGCACGCTGCTCGCTCTGGGTCTTGCGACGCCGGCCGCGGCGTCCGCACTGACGAGTGTCATGTTGACTGCGCTTCGCACCGTCGTCTGGCGTGACGGGATCAAGATGGGCACCGGCGGCTACGAGATAGCTCTCGGCGTCGGCGCTTTGGCGCTGGCGGACCTCGGCCCGGGCGACTTCTCGCTGGATGCGCTGCTGGGCTCGGAGCGCCGTGGTGCGGCCTGGGCGGCAGCGGCATTCGGTGCCGCCGCAGTCGGGTCCACGGTCGCGATCGAGCTCGGCAAGAGACAAGCCGAGCCGGCGCCGCAGGAGGAAGCGGCCGGCGAGTCAGCTGTTCCGTCGAGTTAAGACGGCCTCTAGCTCACGCACGCCTGTCGTCGAGGTACTGCAGTAGCTCGTGGGCGGCGAGCTCGATCTCCTTGTGACCCCATTCCGCGGCGCGGTAATGGCACGCGATGATGCCCATCCGGTGCAGGCGCCGGAAGTCTCCGTACAGGAAGGCGTAGCGCGCCTTCGTCTCGTCGCCCACTCCTTCGGTCAGCCCGAGATGCCAGCTCGAATACTCGTCCCATGAATGGGACTCGAGGAAGGCGTTTTCATCCGCCGCCCGCGGTTGCACGTCGTTCCACGAGCTCCTGATCACGTACCGGCGCGCGTCGATCAGCCGTTTCGCATGCGCGACCCCGTGGTCGTTGACCCCGTACTTGGCCATCCACGGTCAGTCTGACGATCGTTCAGTACGGAGTCGGCGGTGAGCAGTCGCAGAGAACGCGCTTTTGTGTGCTCGCGTTAGCGATCCGGGTAGGGATCGCTCGCGCTGTCGCCGCCCGTGACGGTCTCCCACTCGCCCTTGCCGCAAGATGGGCACGGCGGCAGGTGTGTTGTCGAGCCAACGTCGATCTCGTTCCCGCAGCTCGTGCATCGGTAGGTGCCGGCTGAAACGTCGCTTCCGGCTGGAACTGGATTCGCCATCGAGTCCTCCTCTCAAATGCTTGCGCGAGATTTCTCCCACCGACGCTGCGGCAAACATTCGGGACTGAGGCGAGAAAGGTCACGCTGATTCGCCGCTGGCCGGGGACCCGGGCCAGACAAGGCGAAAGTCCTGCTAGCGGCGGCGCGCCCGGACAGAGCCGGAGTGATCCGTGCCCGCCTTTGCGAGCCCACGGCTGATGATGTAGCCCGTGCCGATGATCGCCACGAGCGTCCACGCCCGCACGTCGTTGAGCGAGTCTGAGATCGCGGTTGCGATCAGGATCACCACGATCAGGCCGACCATCGCCCAGAACTCCGTCGTCAGCAGCGCCCACTTCGTCTCGTCGTGGGCACCCGTCGTCCGCTCGGCCATCGCCTCTGCCTTGAAGCCGATGTCCTCGCGGGTTACGTCTCTTGCTGCCATATATTTGTCACCCCCTCTCGTCCTCGGAACTCACGCGGTGCCCGGCCAAACGCACGCCTAAACCACTGCGTGCCTTCTCAAGCTCGATCTCGGGTGGAAGCCGGAAGGGCTCGAGGCTCCCCTCAAGCCTCGGCTTCCGAGATGAAGAGGTCCAGCCCGAGCCGGCGGGCGAGGAACGCCGCCACGAGCTGCCCGCGGACGCTGTTCCCTGCGCCGTCGAGCGGCGGCGCGAAGGTGCCGAGCGCACCCTTTCCCGGTGCGACGGTGACGATTCCGCCGCCGATGCCGCTCTTGCCGGGAAGTCCGATGTCGTACAGCCAGTCGCCGGAGGTCTCGTAGAGGCCCGCGGTCGTCATCACCGCGAGGGTGTGGCTCGCGGTCGTCGCCTCGATCACTCGCCCGCCGGTGACGGGGTTGACACCGCCGTCGGCGAGAGTCGCGCCCATCACGGCTAGATCGCCGGCGGTGACATTCAGCGAGCACTGCCTCGTGTAGAGGTCGATCGCCTCGGCAGGGTCGGAGTAGATCCGGCCGTAGCTCTCGAGCACGCGGGCGATGCTGCGGTTCTGGTGGTTGGTCTCGGACGCCGACTCGTACACCTCCGCATTCAACGAGAGCGGTCGGCCGGCGAAGCGAGAAAGCCCGTCGTGGATCACCTGCCACTTGGCCTCTTCAGTGGCGCCGTCGACGAGACTGGTCGCCGCGATCGCCCCGGGATTCACCATCGGGTTCGTTCTGCCCTCCGGGCTCTGCTCGATCGCCTCCAACGAGTTGAAGGGCAGCCCGGTGCTGTTCACCCCGAGCTTCCCGCGAGCTTCCTCCGCCCCGAGGGACTCGCACACGAGAGCGAAGACGAACGGCTTGGAGACGCTCATCATCGAAAACTCGCGTTCGTAATCGCCGACACCGAAGACGTCGCCGTTCGTTCCGACAACGCACACCCCGAAGAGGTCAGACGGGACACGTGCCAGTGCGGGGTACACGTCCGAGATCGCACCGTCCGCGACTCTCCGGTAACGCTCGTACGCGTCCTCCACCAGTCCCCTTACGACCTCAGCCGCCGGTAGGTGCCCTGTCGAGACGTACGGTGACTCGCTCATAGCCGCCAGATCGGGACGCGACGGCGGAAAGGCGCCGAATGCGCTGCCGACCTCCTCCATGCCCTCGATCACGATCTTGATCCCGACCGGCGGCTTGCCCTCCCACGCGCGCAGCGCTCCGATGTGCATGAGGATGTTCGACTTGCTGTCGGCGGCGCCGCGCCCGTAGATCGCCCCGGCTCGCTCCGTCGCCCCGAAGGGCGGCGACGCCCACTTCGCCTCGTCACCGACCGGGACGACGTCGTAGTGGCCGTACAGCAAGACGGTCGGCGCCCCGTCCGGGGCCGGGATCTCTCCCGTCACGGCCGTTGCCGTGTTCGGAAGCTCGAGCGGGTCGAGGATCCGAACGCCGGCGTCGCGGCAGAGGCGGACGACTTCCTCGTAGGCCTCGAGCAGCGCCGGATGGGTCGGCTCGGGATAGTTAGCCGCGGAAATCGACGGAATCGCGACCAGGCGCGCGAGATCTGCCTTGAGCTCAGGCATGAGCGAGCCGACGATCTCGGCGATTGGCCTGCTCACGCGTAGCGCCCGCTCTTGCGAGGAGATTCGCGCGGCACGACCCCGAGCGTCGTGCGGGACGTGGTGAGCGCGGCTCACCCCAGCGGGGTGAAATCTTGCGGTGCAGCCGGACTGTTGCAAGATGACGCGGGATGAGCGCCCCCACGCCGCACCTCGAGCGCGCCCGCGCGGCGTACGCCGAGCGGTCCTGGCTCGACGCGTACGAGGCGTTCGCCCGCGCGGCCGAGACCGAACTCCTTCCGCCCGAGGACCTCGAATTGCGCGCGACGACGGCGCGGATGCTCGCTCGAGACGACGAGGCGGTCGAGATTCTCGAGCAGGCGCATCACGCCTACGTCGAGAGGGGCGAGACGCCGCGCGCGGCGTTTTGCGCGGGCTGGATCGGCATGACGCTCTTCTACAGCGGGGCGGTCGGCCCCGCGAGTGGATGGATCGCACGTGCGCACCGGCTGCTCGAGGACGTGCCCGAGGAGACGGCCGTGCACGGCTATGCGTTGCTGCCGGCTGTGTTCCGCCACGAAAGCGCCGGTGAGCTCGATGCGGCGGTTGCGGCTGCCGCCAAGGCAGCGGAGATCGGCAAGCGGCACGGCGATCCGGACCTCATGGCGCTCGCGATTCACGCGGAGGGTCACATGCTCGTCCTGGCGGGTCGCGTCCCCGAGGGCCTGGCGCTCCTCGACGAGGCGATGGTCACGGTGACGACGGCCGACCTCTCGCCATTCGTCGTCGGCGTTGTCTACTGCGGCGTCATCCTCGCCTGCCAGGCGGGCTTCGAGGTTGGAAGAGCGCGCGAATGGACGCTCGAGCTGACGCGGTGGGTCGAGCAGCAGCGAGACCTGGTCGCCTTCACAGGCCGCTGTCTCGTCCATCGCGCCGAGATCCTGCAGCTAGGCGGATCATGGTCAGAGGCGTTCGAAGAGGCGCGGCTCGCGGCCGAGCGCCTCGTGGAGACGAGCAATCCCGCGGCGGGGGTCGCGCTCTACCGGCAGGCCGAGCTCCTGCGGCTGCGCGGCGAGTTCGACGCAGCCGAGGAGGCGTACCGGAATGCCAGCCGGTACGGCTGGGAACCTCAGCCGGGCCTCGCGCAGCTTCGGCTCGCGCAGGGCAAGCGCGACGCCGCGCTCGCCGCGATCCGCCGAGCGTACGCGGAGGTCTCGGAGCCGCTCAAACGAGCGGCGCTGCTTCCTGCTCAGGTCGAGATCGCGCTCGCCGCGGGCGAGGTCGGGGAAGCGCGGACGGCGTGCCTCGAGCTGCGCGAGCTCGCGAAGCAGTACGAGAGCGCGATGCTCGACGCGATCGTCGCGCATGTCCAGGGCGCCGTAACGCTCGCCGAGGGCGACGCGTCAGCGGCGCTTGCGAGTCTGCGCCGCGCGCAACAGATCTGGCTGGAGCTCGACGCGCCGTACGAGGTCGCGCGCGCCCGCGAGCTGATCGCGCGGGCATGCTCGGCTCTCGGAGACGGCGAGGCGGGGCTGCTCGAGCTCGAGGCGGCCCGAGAGCTGTTCGAGCGACTCGGAGCGGCGCCCGATGCGGCGCGCGTCTCGGTGCGCGCGGTCCCGGAGCACGGGTTGTCCGAGCGCGAGCTCGAGGTCCTTCGGCTCGTGGCTTCCGGGAAGAGCAACCGTGAGATCGCCTCGATACTTGTCATCAGCGAGCACACGGTCGCGAGGCACATGCAGAACATCTACGCCAAGCTCGGCCTGTCGTCGCGCGCCGCAGCGACGGCGTTCGCCTTCGAGCACGAGCTCGTGTAGCCCGGGCCCGTGGTCAGAAATGACCACGCCGCTCCTGCTCGAAGATGGTGGGTCTCGGCGATGTCTGCTCGTGCGAGCCCTCCTACGCTGACGTGCAGCGATCGAAAGGGGGAGGCAGATGAAGCAGGTCGAGCGATACGAGACCGTGATCGTTGGTGGGGGGCAGGCGGGTCTCTCCGTCGGTTACCACCTGAAGAAGCAGGGATGGCGCTCCTTCGTCATTCTCGACGCCGGGGATCGGATCGGCGACTCGTGGCGGAAACGCTGGGATTCGCTCCGGCTGTACTCGCCGGCGTTTCGCGACGGATTACCCGGGATGCCGTTCCCAGCGCCGCGCACCACGTATCCAACGAAGGACGAGATGGGCGACTACCTCGAGGCCTATGCGACGCGTTTCGAGCTGCCGGTCCGGAGCGGCGCCGCCGTGGAGGCGCTGACGAAGGACGACGACCGCTACGTCGCGAGCACCGAGCGCGGACGCTTCGAGGCCGACAACGTCGTCGTCGCGACCGGCGCCTTCCAGAAGCCGTACATCCCCGAGTTCGCCGACGGTCTCGACCCAAGCATCACTCAGATTCACTCGAACGACTACCGCAACCTGTCGCAACTGCAGGAGGGTCCCGTGCTCGTCGTCGGCGCCGCGCACTCGGGCTCGGACATCGCCTACGAGGCATCGTCGTCACACCACGTGATCCTCTCCGGCACGGACACGGGCCAGCTCCCGGTTCCGGTCGAGAGTCGCCGCGGACGGCTCGGTTTCCGGGTGCTCGTGTTCGCCGGCACGCACATCCTCACCGTCGACACGCCCATGGGTCGCAAGATGCGCGCGCACGTCCGGCACGGCGGCGGCCCGCTCCTCCGCTACCGGAAGAAGGATCTGCTCGCAGCCGGAGTCGAGCGGGTGGTCGCGCGAGCCGTGGCTGTGCAGGACGGCCGTCCCATGCTCGACGGCGGTCGCGTGCTCGATGTGCGCAATGTCGTCTGGTGCACCGGTTTCCGACCGAACTTCAGCTGGATTCGCCTTCCGTTCGAGTTGGGCGACGACGGGTTCCCCGTGCAGTACCGCGGCGCCGCTGCGTCGTCGCCCGGCCTCTACTTCGCCGGGCTGCCGTTCCTGCACTCGTTCGCGTCGATGCTGGTCGCCGGTGCCGGGAGAGATGCCGAACGCATTGCGCGCCATATCGCGAAGGAGCGCGCGCCGCAGCTTCATGCGAACCCGGAAGAGGTCGCCCTCGCGACAGCATCGTGATTGAGGACGTGCTCGTCTGGAACGGCCGCGTGGCCGACCCTGCCCCCGCCAAACGAGACAGCCTCATAGCGGCAGGCCCTCTAACGAGGACCGCTGCCGGCCGCGACGCTCGACTTGCAGCACTTCGTGGCCTTGAGGAGCGGCGCCGAGCGCAGGTCGCTCACGACCGACGAGAGCCCAGGGCCAAAGAGGCCGTCGACGCCGCCTAGCGTCAGTGCAGGGCCAGTTCGCCGCGGGCCACAGCGACGGCCTCGAGCCGCGAGTGCACCCCGACTGCGCGCAGGAGATGCCGGATGTGGTTGCGGACCGTCTCTCGCGACAGGTGAAGCTCCTCGGCTATCTGCTCGGTCGAGCGGCCGCGCTCGAGCAGCGCGAGCACCTCAGCCTGACGCGGCGTCAGGTGAAGCTCCGGGTGCGGGACAGGCTCCTCCGCGACGTCCGAGACCTGGCCGAAGACGCCGACCACGTGCTCGCCGTCCAAGATCGGTATCGAGCTCACCTCGACCGGCACCCGACCGCCGTCGCGGTCGATCAGCACGACCTGGGCGTCGGTGACCGATTCGTTGGCGACGACCTTTCGCGCGAACACCTCTCTGGCGCGACGAGTCTCCTCGGGAGCGACGACCGACGTGAACTGGCGGCCTAGAACATCGCCGACGATTCGCTCGCCCGCCGGATTCACCCAGCGGATCACACCCGCAGCGTCGATGACGTAGCTCGGCACGTTGAGGCGCTCGAGTGTGTCTCTGACTCCCATCGATTCGAGGACCGACAGCGGCACGCAAGCAGTCTGGAAGGCGACGGTGACGAGGTCAACTTGGTGCGACGCAAGCGCGACGGCGGTGCCGTCATCTTCGAGCGCCTCTGCGCTACCAGTCGGTGACGACTCGCAGCATGGAATGCGCAAAGCATGCGCGCCTTCCGCGCGCGGAACGATAAGCGAGTCGTTTAGCAAATTCAGCGAGTCCGAAATCCAAGTGGTGGTCACCGGATCGACACCGAACAGCATCAGGATCCGATTCAGGAGTTCGCGATCAACCCACAGCCCGTGAGCGAACTTCTAGACGGGTACAGCGTGGTCGTACCGGTCGGAGAGGAGAAGAGTCCGTATCCGCCGAGCTTCCGCCGACGGGACAATGAGTCGGCGCCCATAACTGCTACGGAAGATCTCGAGCTACCGAAACTCGACCAGCTGGCGATAACGCGAAGTTGCTCAATTGGTCGAATAGCACGACTGCTTCAGTGCGGCTTCGGGCGCCCAATTTTCGGGAGGCGTTTCGGACGTGTGCCTTAGCAGTCGTTTCTTCGATCCACAGAGTACGGGCAATTTCCCTATTGGTCAGACCGTTCCGAATGAGGCCAAGCACTTCTTGTTCACGAGGCGTCAGCGGGTGCGAGTTCGGCTCGCGGGCTGGTTCCTCGACTTCGAGACCAGCTCGTGACGCGAGCCGCCGGTCAGAGACTGGAATATGTGCAACGCACGCGCGTGCCTCCTCGCCAGAGAGCTTGCTTAGCGCCTCCAGGATCGGCGGATAGGAGCGGTAGGCAAGTACGAACGCGTCATAGTTCTCAGTACGATGGGTCTCTCGGAACGCGTTCGTGAGTACGGCGTTCTCGCGATACGTCCCTCCACGCTTCCCCTCGAAGCAAATGGCTTGGGCAAAGAGACGCACCACTCGAGCTTCAATCTGGTCAGTGCATCTCTCCGAAGAGGCGGCTAGTTGCGAGGCCATTTCAAAATCGCCGCTACACGCGTAGGCTAGAGCACGCGCCGACAGGAAGTCGCCTTGGAGAGTCGGACCCGGTTCTCGTTCGAGGCGAAGCACCGTCGTCTCCAGCGCGCGCTCCGGCGCACCCTGCGCCAGGTAGGTACGTGCAAGGAGCACGGCCGCGTTAACGCGGGCGTGTAGATCAGCTTGAACGCCCGCTAACCGGTACGCCTCGCGAAGCGAGTGACTTGCTGCTTCGAATTCGCGCAGTCCCCACAAGGCGGCTCCTTGTAGCTCAAGAGCGTGGGTTGTCACCCACTCAAGTCCGGACCTCTCAGCTTCTTCCAGTTGACGTTTCGCCACGGTCATCGCCTCTTCGTATTTCGCGGCGAGCACGACAGCAGTGCCGTATGTCTGCAGAAAGCCAGTCCGCACAAGCGGATCGGCTGAGTGGTCAAGCAGCGCGAGTGCTACTGATTGTGTCTTGAGTTCCCGTTCGATGCCGCCCCAACGCGCGGCGAGGTGTAGTTGCGCCTGGCTCAGGCGAAGAAGATCATCCGCGCTTCCATCCGGAACCGCATTGAGGTCCGCGAGGATATTCCTGGCTTCCTCCTGATCACCATTGTCGGATACTGCGATGAAGCGACTCCAAAGCGCTGTGCGCAGGTCGCGCGAGTTCGTCGCCGCATGCTGAGCCGCACTAAGGAAAGACAGGGCCTCTTCATAGTGATCATCCAGATGTCCAATCTGACCCATGCAGTGCAGCGCTCGGGAGAGGAAGGGATGCTCCCTAGGAAGGTCTGAGACAAGGCGCATTGCGGCGGAGCGGGCCTGGTCCCATTCGTGCCGTCTGAAGCAGATCTCCATCTGTGCGAGGAGCGTGACCAAGGCTGTCGGGTCGTGGCCGCGCGCGATTTTGAGCCATTGCTCGACCGAGGCGATTCGCCCGCTCGCCAGCATGTCGTCGAGACTTCTTTCAAGGACCTCCAACACCACGTCCGTCAGGTGGAGACGGTCGGCGAGTTCGAGTGCTCCGTCCCAGTTGCCCTCTTCGATTTCCCAGGCACAAATCTTGGAGGCAGCGGAGATCGCCGCCTCATGATCGAATTCCGTCAACTTCATTAGGAGGAAGTTTCTTAGGAGCGGGTGAAGGTCGAACTGTTGTTCGTCGCGCGTCAAAAAGCCTCTCCGCTCGGCTTCGATGAGGACTGCGCGGCCGCGCGTGCCGAAGAGCGCCGAACACAAGCGTGCGTTGATCGTTGAGGCGAGCGCCAACTGACACACGTCCTGGCGTGAACGATCGTCAAGTTCGCGGTAAAGCTCCTCCGCGAAGAAGTCGTACAGGGCTTCCGGGACGTCGCCCCTCGTCATGTCGTACGAGGAAGAGGTCAATGATGCGAGGCCGATGACCGCTGGCCAGCCGCCTGCCAAAGCCACTAGCCCCGCGAGGTGCTCGCTGTTCGACGAACTTTCAAGAGCTGCAGCCGCCTCACCATGGGTCATCGCCAGCGCGCTCTGGCCGAGTTCAAACACATCCCCGTAAAGAATGTCTCGCGTCGATACCCATTGCGGTCGTGCCCGTCCGGTTACGAGGACACGAAGAGGAGCCTGATCCAGAAGTGCCTCCACAAATCGTTCAGCGGGCCTTGATTCTGCGATCCTCTGGTAGTCGTCTAACACGAGCCAGGTGTCGGCCGGCCAGTCGCCGAGATCATGCGCTAAGACTTGACCAAGAACCGATGGTTCGTCATTTGGGCTGGACGACGTTCGGAGTCGCTGATGTATGTGCTCACACTTAAGGCCGAGCTCCTTTGTCGCCGCCTGCGCGAGATTCGACGCTAGAACAGCAACATCCGCGGACGAGGCAGACGCCCGATACCAGACAGCCTTACGAGACGGAGGCGTCAACCACTGCCTCGCGAGCGTCGTCTTGCCGTACCCCGCGGGTGCGACTAGAAGGATCCGACGCGCGCTGGTTTCATCTAGCAGGTGCCTTAGGCGCGGTCGTTCGATTAAGCGCGTGGGCTGGTCAGCTGTCTGAATGCCAGCATCTCCTTCGTTCATCGGTTTTGCGTGCCGCGGTTGAGCTTCAAAGATAACGACATGAGACGTAGCGTCCGCACGATGGCGTTGCCCCGTGCCTGCGGCCCTGTCGGCCGCAGGCACGGTTTCCGTCAGCCCCCGTTGTCGGCAGCAGCCGACTCGAGGCTCCGTGAGAGCGGATCGTCGCCCGTTAGGGCGCGATAGGCGACAGGGATTTGGCGCCGGCGTGTGACGCCGAGCTTCTGGCGCAGGACGTCCGAATGAGCCTTCGCTGTGCGAGGTGAGATGCCGAGGCGCTCGCCCACCTCCTCGTTCGAACATCCAGCTGCTATTAGCTCGATGACCTGTCGCTGCCGCTCAGTGATGCTAGGAAGCGAGTCCCGCAAGGTGTCGTACATGGAAGTCGAAGCTAAACGGCCGAGCGCGACTCGACCATTGACCGAAAGGAGTATTTCGCCGTCCTCCGCCCGCTAAATGTGACTCGACCAGCCGGGCTAACTCTCTTCGCGCCGATGTCCAACAGCCACTTCTGCCAGGGCCCCTTGGTCGAGCTCTTCCGCAGGTGCAGGCACGACCTTGGCGGTCGTCTTCGCGCGAAGCGTTGCGGTTCGCCTACCGCCTTCAAGCTGCGCTCGCTCTCCAGCGATCGCCCCCGGCCCGAGCTCAGCGATCACTTCGCCGTCGACGACGACCTCTAGCACGCCGTCGAGAACGAGGTATACGAGGTTGGTCTCGCCGGCAGAGTCGCCCTGCTCGACCAGGCGCTCCCCCATCGCCAGCTGTTGCGGCTTCGCCTTGCGGCCTGCGCCCATGATCTCGAGCGAGAGCTCCCGCTCGAGGGCGGTCTCGACGGCGCTGA
>JBKPMS010000173.1:0-39683 GCA_046732275.1 Actinomycetota bacterium
CTGCCTGCTCCCTAGCGGCGTGAACAGGACTGCGCCCTCCGCTGCCGCCGAGCCCTCCAGCTTGCTCGCGACACGCGCGCGCACACGGACCCGAACCGATCGCCCCGGACCGACCCAGAATCGTCTCGGCGTGACGGCGAAGTCGACGGCAGCTGCACCTTCGCGCGCCACACGAACCGCACCTGTCACGCGCAGGCGGCGCACCGAGAGGTTGCGGACGTCGATCACCTGCTCTCCGCGCCAGCGGGAGCTGTCGGCTCGGCTGAAGGCGAGCGTGCTCGGGGCCGCGCCGATTTCCGTCGCCGCGGCGCCGCCCATGTCGATCAAACCAGCGCCCTGGGCGGTGACGCGGTCGTCCGAGACCGGCCTCGCCGAGCCCACAAGGAGGCCCTCGAGCGCGTCCGCGTCGAGGTACGAGCGCGCCTGCGCAAGGAGCGCCGCCGCCCCCGCCACGAGCGCCGCCGCTCCGCTCGTCCCGTTGATCGTCCCGTAGCGCGCCGACCCGTCGGCGTCAGCCCCGGGCTCCGCCGTCTCGAGGGCGACGCCGGGGGCGACGAGCTCCGGCTTGACGCTCCCGTCGAATGCGAGTCCCGTCGAGGAGAAGCGTGCGACGCGACCTTCGCCCGTGTTCGGCGCCGTCCGTACGGCGCCGATCGAAGCTGTCACCGGCCTGCCGAGGCGCGCCTGAAGGAGTAGGCGCCGCGCGAGGTCCGTCGGCACAGTCACGACGGGAATCGGTGCGGTCTCGTCCAGCGCGATCGCGCCGGCGGGCAAGTCCGCGCCGTAGAACAAGGCGGCGACCGCGCCTGCCCGAGCCGCGTTGGCAACGCTGCCGTCCGGATCCGGGCCCGCCTGGAGGACAGCGGCGCGTCCGGCCACGAGGCTCCCCCCTTGCCTGTCGAAAAAGTCCAGCAGTGGAACTGCACCTCGATGTCCGACGGGCGCCGTGCTGCGGGACCTCGGTGCGCCGACACCGACGTCGAGCGGCTTCGAGGGCGACACGGCACCCGCAAGCGGGCGCATGCCGTCGAAATCGACGTGCAGACCGGTCCGCACCACGAGGTGGGCACGTCCGAACCGAGGCCGGACGTCGACGGCTCCGACTGTGAGGACGTCCGGCGCGCCTCCCGGGCCCGCGACGCTTCCGTAGCCCGGGCCGGCCGGCCCGTCGTTCCCCGCGGGGGCGACCACGAGCGTGTCGAGGCGTCGCGCACCGGCCGCGGCGAGCGCGAGCGGCCCGTCGCCGAACGCGGCGAAGGGCTCCACGACTCCGATCAGTGCGACCCGCGCCGCGTCGTGGGCATCACCGTCGGCATTCGGGTCGACGGCGCGTTCGAGACCGGCGAGGAGTTGATCGGTACGGCCGTAGACGGCCCATTTCGCGGAAGCGTCCCGCTGCCAGCCCGCCACGCGGATCGGGAGCAGCGTTGCGCCGGGCGCGACTCCGGAGAGTGCTCCGGGCCCGCCCGAGCCGACGATCAGCCCGGCGAGCTCCGTCCCATGGCGTTCGAGCGCCACCGGATCGTCCGGCTGCGGCGCGGCCGACGCCCCGGCTGCGCCGCCGACGATGTCGATACCACGTTCTACTCTCCCGCGCAGGATCGCCTGCACGCGATCGACGCCGGTGTCCAGCAGCGCGATGGTGACGCCGCGTCCGTCGTGATCGGAGAGCGTGATGTCGGGTCGGCTGCCGAACTGCGAAGGCAGCAGGCCTGAGCTCACTGACGCCGGGTACGACGCGCGCACGGGATAGACGCCTGCAACCTCTGGCGCTCGCTCGAGCAGTGCAACGCCGCGCGCGTCGAACGCTGCGGAGAAGCCGTTGATCGTGCGCGTGTAAGTGAACTCCGGCTGGGCGACGACGCCCTGGACGCGCAGACGTGCGATGAGCAGCTTCTGGGCCGCGAGTGCGCTTTGCTGCCACTTTCGCTCCTCTTCACTCGTCGCGAGGCCGCCGGCCGTGGCAACTCGGTCGGCGACCGACGGCGCCTTGAGCACGACGATCACACGTTGACCGACTGCGACACGCGGCCGTAGCCCTCCCGCGAGCCCCCGCCAGCTCGCTTCTCCCTGCGTAGGCGAGGGCTCGCTGCGGCCGCCGGCTGCGATCAGGACCGTGGCGGCGGCGATCGCGAAAGCCGCCAGCACGAGCACGCCGAGCGGCTCACGCGGTGGACGCGTAGGCATCGAGGCCAAGATAGCCGGGATACGGGATGGGCTCGTCGAACCGTGCGGCGGACGCGATCATCGCCGCGTTGTCGGTGCACAGCTCGAGCGGGACCAGGACGGCCTCCGGGAGCGCGGCCCGCAGCTCCGAGTTCGCCGCCACGCCGCCGACGACGGCCATCGTGGTCGCGCCGGTCTCGGCGGCCGCCTGGCGCGTCCGCTCCGCGAGGGCGCGCACGATCGCGCGCTGATAGCTCGCGGCAAGATCGGCGCGCCTTCGTTCGAGCTCGTCCGGCCGAAGCTGGCGTGTTGTGTACAACAGCGCCGTCTTCAGGCCCGAGAAGGAGAAGTCAAGCCCCGGAACGCGGGCGACGGGGAAGTCGAAGGCCGTCGGGTCGCCGTCGCGTGCCACGCGATCGATCTCCGCGCCCCCTGGGTAGCCGAGGCCGAGCAGGCGCGCTCCTTTGTCGAATGCCTCGCCGGCAGCGTCGTCGAGCGTCGTCCCGAGAAGACGAGGCCGCCCGCCGCGACGCTGGACGTCGAGGAGCATCGTGTGACCGCCGCTCGCGAGGAGGCACAGGAAAGGCGGGTCGAGCAGCGTGGGTTGAAGGTAGAGCGACGCGACATGACCCTGGAGGTGGTCGACGGGGACGAGCGGCAGCCGCCGCGCCCAGGCCACGGCCTTGGCCGCTGCGACCCCGATCAGCAAGGCGCCGATCAGCCCCGGCCCGGCCGTGACCCCGACGAGCTCGACGTCGGACAGGTCGGCGTCGGCCTCCGCAAGCGCCTCGCGGATGACCGGAGTGACGAGCTCGAGGTGTCGGCGCGACGCCACTTCAGGCACGACGCCGCCGTAGCGAGCGTGGAGGTCGGCCTGCGACGACACGACGTTCGACCGGATGACGCCGTCGCTCGTGACGAGCGCGGCGGCGGTCTCGTCACACGAGGTCTCGATGCCTAGGAGCAACGCGTCAGGCCGGACGGGCGCAGTTAGTCGCGAGCAGCATCGCTGCGAGCGACAGGATCGCGCCACATGATCAGCGCGTCTTCACGGTTGTCCGTGTAGTACCCGCGGCGAATGCCGCGCGGCTTGAAGCCCGCCTGCTCGTACAGCCGGATCGCGACGTCGTTCGAGACGCGAACCTCGAGCGTGTAGCCGCGGCGTCCTTCGCCCGACGTCAGCTCGAACAGCCGTTCAAGCAACGTCGTGGCGATCCGCCGTCTGCGATGTGCCGCTGCAACGGCGAGGTTCATGACGTGCCAGGCGTCGACGTAGCGCGAGATGATGAGGTACCCGAGGAGCTCGTTCGTCTCCGGGTCGAAAGCGCCGAGCGAGAGGGACGAGGGCTTCGCGAGCTCTCCTGCGAACATCGAGCGGGACCACGGCGTCGGGTACGACTCCCGTTCGATCCTCTCGATCGCCTTGAGGTCTCGCAGCTCGAGGCGCCTGAAGGCGACTCTGTTCGCTGTAGCGCTCACGACTTGGTTCTATCAGCGTCCGGTGCCCTGAGGTAGAGCGGCTCGACGTTCTCGGCGGCAGTGAAGTTCTCAGCCAGCTTCGCGTGAAACCGTGCCCGCGCAACATGCCGCTCGTCGTCGTCCGCCAGAACGATGGCCCCCGCGGCCTCGAGCACGTCTCGATAGCGAACCGCGCCGCTGCCGACGAGCACGTCGCCGGGCTCCGGCTCGAGCTCGGTCGGGAGCATGACCCGCGGCTCGTCCTGGAGCACGAAGACCTCGCGGCGGCGCGCATCGATCACCGGGGTTGCGCCCGGCGCGCCGGCCGCGAGGGCGGCGAGCGTGGAGACGCCGGCGACCGGGACGTCGAGACCGAGCGCGAGGCCGCGCGCGGTCGCGAGACCTATGCGGACGCCGGTGAAGCTGCCCGGACCGATACCGACCGCGAGGGCGTCCAGATCCCGCGTACGTGACCCGGCCTGGCGAAGGAGCGCGTCGAGGTCCTCCAGCAATGTCACCGCACGGGAGACCCTTTCCCCGAGCACCTCGCCGTCATCGACGAGAGCACTGGTCGCAACGTCAGTCGCGGTGTCGAACGCGAGAATCAGCATCGACGTCAATCGTGACAAGACGTGTGTCTTCGCCGCCGTGTGCGAGGTGGACTCGGGCGCGCGCAGGCGGCAACACGCCCTCCCCCGCCTCCGGCCATTCGACGAAGACGATCGCGTCGTCGAAGTACGGCTCCAGGTCCCCCCACTCCGCCGGCGAGACGCCCTGGAAGCGGAACAGGTCGAGGTGTGAGACGACGACCGTGCCCTGATAGCGATGGCCGATCGTGAACGTCGGGCTCGTAACGTGCTGCGTCACGCCGAGCGCACGACATGCGCCGCGCACGAACGTCGTCTTCCCGGTGCCGAGCTCGCCGGAGACCGTCACGACGTCGCCGACGTCGAGGTCGTGCGCGAGGCGCGCCGCGAGCTCCTCAGTCTCTGCGGGCGAATGCGACTCGGTCAGAACAGGCCGAGCTGGACGGCCGGCTCGGCGGCAACCGGCGCGACGTACAGCGGCTCGGGCGGTGCGACCTCGCGCCCGAGCAGCTCCGGGAGGCGCGCGAAGTCCGACTGCAGCACCTCGAGCATGCGCGGCGTATAGAGCGCCGCGGCCGGGTGGTAGATCGGATACAGCAGAACGCGGCGGCCGCCGAGCGTCGTCTCCTGCTCCTGCCCGTGCACGCGCGTGATCCCGGTCGAGCGTCCGGAGAGGAGCTTCGTCGCGAAGTTGCCGAGTGTTGCGACCACGCGTGGCCGGATCAATTCGATCTGCCGCCACAGATGGCTCTCGCACGCCTCGATCTCCTCGGACTGCGGGTCGCGGTTGCCCGGAGGGCGGCATTTCAGGACATTGGCCACGAAGACATCTGCGCGTGACAGGCCGATCCCGGCAAGCAACTGGTCGAGGAGCTTCCCTGCAGCGCCGACGAAGGGCACGCCCTGCTTGTCCTCGTGGAAGCCGGGCGCCTCTCCCACGAACATCAGGTCCGCGTTCGAATCGCCGGAGCCGAACACGACCTGTGTTCGTCCACCGGCCAGCGGGCACTTCGTACAACCCGAGACGACGTCTGCGAACGCCCGCAGCTCGTCTGCGCGTGTCAGCTCAGTGACCGCAGCCACAGCTCCCGCCGCAACAGCCGCCGCCACCACTGGAGAAAGCGCCGGTCTGTCCGGCGGTGCCGACGAACGAGAACGTGGAGAGCTGCTTGGCGACATTGGTGGCGCCGCACTCCGGGCACGAGACCTCCATGTCGCCCCGGACCAGCTCCTCGAAGTGCGCCTCGCACTTCATACAGACGTACTCGTACATCGGCATCGCCCCGGCAGTTTAGGGGCGCGGCCGGACGTGCGGCAAATCGGGTTAGTAGCTGCCCTTCACCCGACGGCCGCCGAGCGTCCCTGTCAGCGTGTTCTTCGAGATTCTGAGCGTTCCGGCGACAGCAGCGGGCCCGGAGACACGGAGCCGTCCGGTGAACACGACGGGAGGCCCGACGGTGGTAAAGGTGACCTTGCCGCTCACGAAGACGCCGGGCGCATCCGCGTAGCGGTTGAGGGTGAAGGATAGCCCCTGCCGCGCGTTCACCAGCTTGCCGCCGTAGAGGCCGCGCGGCACGAACGCCGCGGACGAGAACACGAGCTGCAACCACGTGGACTGCGCCTCACGCAGCGTCTTCTTCACGGTCGCCAGCGTCGCTGCAGGGGTTCGCGTCGCCGGACGCTTCGGATAGGCACCCACGATCTTCACCAGGTTCGGAACATGCGGGCACATTGCTTTCGTCGGTGCGTTCAGCGTGCCGAGGATCCAGGCCCGGAGGGCATTCTGGGAGCAACCGGAGATGTCGGCCGTGAGAACGCTATGCCCGACGCCCGGGACGACGATCAGGCGTCCCTGCGGAAACTGGTCGACCACGGTCAGTGCGTTGGCCGTCGGAGTACGGAGATCGTACCCCCCGTTGATGGCAAGCACCGGGACGTTGGGGAACGGTCCCGGGCCGAGCGGCGTGCTCCCGGACGGCGTCGGCCACTGCTCGCAGAAGTACGCCGTCCCGATCCGCGCCGCCCATTTTCCGAACGGCCCCAGCGACCCCGGCAGGAGGCGTCCGACGGCGGCGTTGATGAGCGGCCGGCGCTGCGCCGGCGGCGTGTTCGGCTGCCATGGGAAGCCGCCGTCCGCGCAGTTCGTCGCAGCGTTGAGCCCGAAGCTCAAGTCCTCCGCCGTCAGCACGCTCGTCCTCTTGTCGAAATCCCAGAGCCGCAAGAGCGGCCGGTAGTTGCCGAGCCGTGCAGCGTGCACTGCGGAAGGTGCCGCGGCCGCCAGGCCGGGGCTCAGGTCGGAATCGATCATCATCACGAGCAGGTCCTCGCCGTTCATGCGGATGGTCTGCGCTCCGCGCGGCGTCAGCACTTTCGCCCTGACGGGACGCGCCTCGAGCCGGTTCGCGACGGTCGCGACGTCGCGCGCGTAGTTCGGCGTCGCACCGCGGCAACGGCCGGCCGCGCAGAACTGCGTCAGCGTGCCCGGCATCTGCTGAAGCACGTTGCGGTCGAACGGATCCGGGAACGTCGGCACGACCATGGAGTCGAGGATCATCCGCTCGACGTTGTTGGGATGCGCCAGCGCGTACGCGAGGGACAGCTTCGTCCCGTACGAGACGCCGTAGAGCGCGATCTTCCCGAAACCGAGCGCCGCTCGGACCGCCTCGATGTCCTCCGCATGATCGCGCGTCGCATAGAAAACCCGCTGCGGACCGATGCTCGCTGCGCATCCCGCCGCCAATGCCGCTCCTGCCTCCGGGCGCGGTGCGACCGCCCGTTGGAGCGCCGGACAGCGGATCAGGCCGGACTGGCCCGTGCCGCGGTTGTCGAAGGCAACCAGGGTGTACCCCGGCAGCATGAACTGGGTGTCGCGAATGTTGGGCGAGCTCAGGTCGAACGCCCCTGCCGAACCTTGCCCAGGCCCACCGGCGATGAGGAACGCCACCCCGCGTTGGGCGCCGGACGTCGGCAGCACCTCGACGTGGAGCCCGATCGTCCCCGGGGCGGCGCCGGTCCGATCGAGCGGCACGTCGACCGTCGCGCACTGGACGCCGTTCGTCTTGCATGGTGAGAGCGGGGTTGCCGCGTTTGCGTGCCCCGGCACGACAAAGGCTGCTGCGAGCAGCGCTGGGAGGAGCGCTCGGCGCACGAGACACGCCAGGGTACCAGTGCCGGTGTAGGCTTCCGCTGCCCGGTATCCGCTACGGAACTGGAGCTCACAGGTGTTCGAGGCGGTTCAAATCATCGGCTCCGGCCGCGTTGGATCGGCGGTCTCCGCGCGCCTTCTCGAGCGCGGCGTCGGCGTCGGTGACGAGGCCCAGCTCGTCCTCCTCTGCGTTCCGGACCACGCGATCACCGAAGTCGCGCAGACGATTCCGCTCGGGCCCTGGGTGGCACATGTCTCCGGCGCTACGCCGCTCGCGGCGCTGGATCCGCATCGCCGGCGCTTTTCTACGCATCCGCTGCAGACGTTCACACGGGAGCGCGGGCCCGAGCAGCTCGACGGCGCGTGGGCAGCCGTCACGTCTGAGGACGGCGACGGGCGGGCCGCAGGCTACTGGCTGGCCGAGACACTCGGGCTCCGGCCCTTCGACCTCGCCGACGACAGGCGATCCCTGTACCACGCCGGCGCCGCCATCGCCTCGAACTACCTCGTCACGCTGCACGGGATGGCCGCGGAGCTCTTTCGGGCGGCCGGCGCCCCGCCGGACGCGCTCGTCCCGCTGATGCGGCGAACGATCGACAACGACTTCGAGCTGACCGGGCCGATCGAGCGCGGCGACTGGAGCACCGTCGACGCCCACCGGCGTGCGATCCGCGAGACGAGGCCGGACCTCGAGCCCGTGTACGACGTCCTGGCGGAGCTGACGGCGCGATGAGGACGCTGCGCGGGATTACGGACGTTCGGGCGGCTCTGACCGAGGCCGGGTCGATCGGCCTCGTGCCGACGATGGGCGCCTTCCACGAGGGGCACCGCTCGCTCTTCCGCGCGGCCCGGTCCGAATGCGACACGGTCGTCGTCTCGCTGTTCGTGAACGCCGCGCAGTTCGGCGCAGGCGAAGACCTCGACCGGTATCCGCGTGACGAGGACGGTGATCGCCGTTCGGCGGAGGAGGCGGGCGTCGACATCCTGTTCGCTCCGGCCGAGCGCGAGCTGTATCCCGAGGGATACGGCACGTGGGTGGACGTCGAGAACACAGGCGCGGAAGGCGAGGCGCGGCCGGGCCACTTCCGCGGCGTCGCGACGGTGTGCCTGAAGCTCTTCAACATCGTCCAACCCGAGCGCGCGTACTTCGGACAGAAGGACGCGCAGCAGGTGGCCGTCCTGCAGAGGCTCGTCCGCGACCTGAACATGGAGCTCGAGCTCAGGGTCCTACCGACCGTGCGTGACGAGGACGGGCTCGCGCTTTCGTCGCGGAACTCGTACCTGACGCCGGGCGATCGCAAGCGGGCCCTGACTCTGCCGCGGGCGCTCGAGGCCGGACGGCTCGCGCACGCGCGTGGATCCGATCCCGTCGCAGCCGTGCGCGCGGAGCTGAACGGGCTCGAGCCCGACTACGTCGAGCTGATCGACATCGGCGACGCGACGGTGATCGCTGCGGCAGCGCGCGTGGGCTCGACGCGACTCATCGACAACGTCGTCCTGGAAGGAGAGCTGGCGTGAAACCCGGGAAGCTCACCCTTAGCGATCTCGCGGAGATGAAAAGTCGAGCTCAGAAGATTGTGATGGTCACGGCGTACGACGCGCCTGGGGCGCGGCTCGCGGAGGAGGCTGGCATCGACATCCTCCTCGTCGGCGACACGGCCGCAATGGTCGTGCTGGGCCACGACAGCACCGTTCCCGTGACGATGGACGAGATGCTCTTCCTGACGCGCACAGTCGCCCGCACCGTTGAGCGGCCGATTATCGTCGGCGACATGCCCTTCGGGAGCTTCAACGTGTCGGACGAAGAGGCGGTGAAGAACGCCGTCCGCTTCGTCAAGGAAGGAGGCGCCGACGTCGTGAAGCTCGAAGGCGCCGGCCCCTCCCTCTCCCGTGCCGCTGCGATCGTCGCCGCCGGCGTCCCCGTGATGGGGCACGTCGGGCTGACGCCGCAGACCGAGACCATGCTCGGCGGGTTCAAGACGCAGGGACGGACGGCGGCGAAGGCGCGCCGGCTCGTCTCGGACGCGCTCGCGCTCGAGGCCGCCGGCTGCTTCGCGATCGTGCTCGAGGCCGTCCCGACACCGGTCGCGGCGCGGATCACCGAAACGTTGACCGTGCCGACGATCGGGATCGGCGCCGGCGCGGAGTGCGACGGCCAGGTGCTCGTCTACCACGACCTCCTCGGGCTGACGGAAGGAAGAGCGCCTCGGTTCGTCAAGCGCTACGCGAACCTCGCCGAGAAGATTCGGCGCGCGCTCGCGGCGTATGCGACGGAGGTGCGCGACGGGACGTACCCGGCGAAGGAACACACCTACGCGATGCCGGAGGACGAGCTCGAGCTGTTCTCAGCCGAGGGCGTACAACAGGCTCACCGCGAGCGCTAACACGGCCGCGATCGCCGTCGTGAAGGCGACGCCGGCGACTGACCGAGCCCAGGTCCAGCCGTGAACGGTGCGAACGCCGATCAGCAACAACACGACCGCCCAGATCGGGAAGACGTAGAAGGCCCAGGCAAACACCTCACCTCCGCCGCCGCCGTCGGAGCCGCCGCTCCGGAAGAGATCGCCGCCGTAGATCGCGATCCGCAGCGGCCAGTACACGAAGAGCGCCAGCGCGATGGGCGCCGAGGCGAACCCGAGCACGTGGCGGGCGCGCCGGAAGCTGCCACGGCTGCCGAGCTTTCGCAGCGCCACGTGCATCACCTTGCCGACGACGAGGTACAGGCCGAATCCGTAGAGGCCGCCGGAAAGGAACGCCCAGACCGCAACGAGGAGCCCGTCCATCTCGACGTCGTCGAGCAACTTGCCCGCGACGGTCGTGGCCAGGATGGCCGAGATTCCTGCGAGCCACACGATCGCCCCCACCGCGTCCTGCCGCGCCTCGGCCGCCGCGTCCGAGTCGTCCCGCAATGCGGCGAACACCGATCGCGGGCTGTGCAGGACGAGCAGTCCGCGTAGGAACCACGCCTTCTCGTCCGATTGAGCCGGCGCCCTGGCGACCATCTACGCCGCGGCGACGGCGGCCTTCGGCAGCACGTGCCGGAGGAACTCGCCGGTGAACGAGTCGCGGACCTCCGCAACGTCCTCCGGTGTGCCCGTCGCCACGACCTCGCCGCCGGCCTCGCCGCCTTCCGGACCGAGATCGATGATCCAGTCAGCCTGCTTGATCACGTCTAGGTTGTGCTCGATCACGAGCACGGTGTTGCCCGCATCGACGAGGCGGTGGAGGACTTCGAGCAGCTTCTCGATGTCCGCGAAGTGCAGGCCGGTCGTCGGCTCGTCGAGGATGTAGAGCGTCTTGCCCGTCGCGACCTTGGACAGCTCGGCCGACAGCTTCACGCGCTGCGCCTCGCCGCCGGAGAGCGTCGTCGCCGGCTGACCGAGCTTGATGTAGTCGAGCCCGACGTCGTGCAAGGTCTGCAGGCGGCGGCGGAGCTTGGGGATCTTCGCGAAGAACTGCAGCGCCTCCTCAACCGACATCTCGAGCACGTCCGCGATCGACTTCCCCTTGAACCGCACCTCGAGCGTCTCGCGGTTGTAGCGCGCGCCCTTGCACGTCTCGCATGGGACGTACACGTCCGGCAGGAAGTGCATCTCGATCTTGATCTGCCCGTCGCCCTTGCACGTCTCGCACCGGCCGCCCCGGACGTTGAACGAGAACCGGCCCGGCTTGTAGCCACGGACCTTCGCCTCGGGCGTCATCGAATAGAGCTCCCGGATGTGGTCGAAGAGCTTCGTGTACGTCGCCGGGTTCGAACGCGGCGTCCGGCCGATCGGCGACTGGTCGATGTCGATCACCTTGTCGTAGCAGTCGATCCCTTCGCAGCCGGCGTGATCGCCCGGCTTCGTGCGGAGCCGGTGCAGCCGGTTCGCGAGGGTCTTGTAGACGATCTCGTTGACGAGGGTGGACTTGCCCGAGCCCGAGACGCCGCTGACGCAGACGAACTTGCCGACCGGGAACTCGACGTCGATGTCCTTCAGGTTGTGCATCGTGGCGCCCCGGACCCAGAACGATCCGTGGTCCTCCGTGCGGCGCTCGGGAACCGCGATCTCCCGCTGCCGCGAGAGGAACTGGCCCGTTATCGACCCCTTGTTCCTTTCCACCTTCGTCGCCGGCCCTTCGGCGACGACGTAGCCGCCGTGCTCGCCCGCACCGGGGCCCATGTCGACGAGCCAGTCGGACGAGCGCATCATCTGCTCGTCGTGTTCGACCACGAGCACCGTGTTGCCGAGGTCGCGCAGCCGCTCGAGTGTCCCGATCAGCTTGTCGTTGTCCCGCTGGTGGAGCCCGATGGAGGGCTCGTCGAGGATGTAGAGGACACCCACGAGCTGCGAACCGATCTGCGTCGCGAGCCGCAGCCGCTGCGCCTCGCCGCCCGACAGCGTCGCGGAGGCGCGATCGAGCTGCAGATAGCCGACGCCGACGTTGTCGAGGAAGGTCAGCCGCTCGCGGATCTCCTTCACGACGCGGGCCCCGATCAGCTGCTCCGTCTCGGTCAGCTCGAGCTCGTCGAGGAACTGGAGCGCACGCGTGACGGACATCTGTGTGAACTCGTGGATGTTCTTCCGGCCGACCGTAACGGCAAGCACTTCCGGCTTGAGCCTCGCGCCCTTGCAGACGGGGCACGGCCGGAACGACATGTATTCCTCGATCCGCTCCCGCTGGGTCGACGAGTCCGTCTCGCGGTAGCGCCGTTCGAGGCTGGGGATGATCCCCTCGAAGGCGAGCATGTAGGAACGCTTCCGTCCCATGCGGTTCCGGTAGCTCACATATACGCGCTCCCCGTCGGTGCCGTAGAGGAAGAGATCCTGTTCCTCCTGGCTCAGGCTCTCCCACGGCTCGTCGAGAGGGATCTCGTAGCGGTCGGCGATCGCCTGGATCACCGACTCGTAGAAACCGGAGTTGCCCACCGACCAGGGGACGAGCGCGCCCTCACCGATCGAGACGCTCGGATCGGGAACGAGCAGGTCCGGGTCGATCTCCTGCTGCGCCCCGAGGCCCGTGCAACGCGGGCATGCGCCGTGCGGGGAGTTGAAGGAGAAGATGCGCGGCTGCAGCTCCGGCAACGAGACGCCATGGTCGGGACAGGCGAACTTCTCGCTGAAGAGCATCGACCTCGGCTCGTCACCGACGATGTCGATGCCGACGAGCCCGTCCGCAAGCTGGGCTGCGGTCTCGACCGACTGCGCGAGGCGGGTCCGCAGATCCGGCTTCATCGTCAGCCGGTCGACGACTACCTCGATCGTGTGCTTGAACTTCTTGTCGAGCGTGATCTCCTCCTCGAGCAGACGGAGCTCGCCGTCGACCTTGACGCGCGTGAAGCCCTCGTTGCGAAGCTCCTCGAAGACGTCCTTGTACTCGCCCTTGCGGTCGCGCACGACGGGCGCGTTGACGGTGAATCTCGTCCCCTCCGGAAGCTGCAGGATCTGGTCGACGATCGACTCCTGGCTCTGGCCAGAGATCGGCCTGCCGCAGACCGGGCAGTGCGGGCGTCCCACCCGCGCATAGAGCAGGCGCAGGTAGTCGTAGATCTCCGTGACGGTGCCGACGGTCGACCTCGGGTTCCTAGAAGTGGTCTTCTGGTCGATCGAGATCGCCGGCGAGAGCCCCTCGATCGAGTCGACGTCCGGCTTCTCCATCATCTGCAGGAACTGACGGGCATAGGCGGACAGGCTCTCCACGTAGCGCCGCTGGCCCTCTGCGTAGATGGTGTCGAAGGCCAGGGAGGACTTGCCGGAGCCCGAGAGCCCGGTGATGCAGATCAGCTTGTTCCGCGGCAGCCGGACGGTGACGTCCTTGAGGTTGTGCTCCCGGGCGCCGTGTACGACGAGCTCATCCTGGGCCATAACCTGGCCAGTCTAGCCGGGTGGATCGGATCGAACAAGTGTTCTGTTATGCCTCCGGGAACCCGTATCGGGAGGCGCTCCAGGGCCAGTCCGAGGCACGTTCGCAGAGGCCGGCGCGGACCGGGTTGAGGAGGACGTAGTCGCAGGCGGAGCGGAGGTATTCCTCGTCCTCGATCACCCGTGAGCCGAACCGGCCGCCGAAGAGGTGGCCGTGTCGCTCGTAGCGCTTGTTGAACAGTTGGGCGTAGACGCCGTTCAGCCACTGCATCCCGGAGGAGAGCGCGGCGCGGGCGCTCTCGAGGACGCAGTGGTAGTGCGTGGTCATCAGGCAGAGCGTGTGGAATTGCCAGTCGTGTCGGTTCGCCGCCGAGGCGAGGAGCGCGAGAAATGTCCGGCGATCCTCGTCGTCGACGAACACGGGAGTCTCAGCCACTCCGCGTGCGAAGACGTGGAAGTACCCGTCGGGGAAGTTGGTGCGCAATGGCCGCGGCATACGCCAACGACCGTAACGACGCCTCCGCGCAGCCGCATCGTCTGTGGAGAAAACGTCGCTGTTCCGTCACACCCTCTATGAACCGAGGGTCAGACCCTGGTTCATAGAGACACGCCCGTCGAGCCGCTAAGCCGCTCGACGAACCAGTCGATGCGGCCCGGTTCGGGGACGTACGTGACCTCGAGGTCGCCGGCCACGACCGTGCCGTAGCCGAGCAGGCGGCCCAGGACGCTCTGCTCCACCTCGACGGGGCCGACGCGCGACAGCGGGACGGACGCGGTCCGTCGTCGCAGCGTGCCTTGGACGACGAACAGCTTCTCCGTCGTCAGGACGACCCGTGTGCTCTCCCACGCCCACACCGCACGTACGGCGACGGCCGCCGCGACAACCTGCAGCGCCACACCGCCGATCGTTACCGGCCAGCCCGGCACCATGAGCGCGATACCGACCGTCGCAAGCGCGAGTGCGCGCGCGAACGGACCGGCAAGCACGACGCTGTGGCGCCGCTCATCGAGGCAGATTCGTTCCAGGTCGTACTCGACCATCGCGTTTGCGGGATTCGCGGAACGGCGAAAAATCCCTGGTCATGGGAGAAACGGCAAAGCACGTCGCAGTCGCGACCGTGATCGTGATCGCGATCGTCGTGAGCGCGCTCGCGCTCTGGGAGCTCAGGCTCGTGCTCGCGCTCGTGTTCCTCGGCTTCATCCTGGCCGCGGCAATGCGGCCCGGGATCGATGCGTTGAGAAGACAGGGAGTCCCGAGACCCCTCGGGCTGACGCTGCACTACCTCGTCCTCTTCGCGCTCGTCGGGCTCTTCCTCTGGCTCGTCGTCCCGCGCGCCATCGATCAGGTGCAGAACGCCGTCGGCTCGACCGAGGAGATCCACCGGAAGGCGACGCAATCCAAAGGCATCAAGCACGAGGTGCTGACGACCATCGACCGCCGCCTGCGCGAGCTCCCGAGCGCCGGCGAGTTGTTTCACCCGGCCGTCGAGGTGACGATCAAGGCGTTCGAGGTGCTGGTCGGGATCTTCTTCGTGTTTGCGACTGCCGCGTACTGGACCTTTGAGCGCGAGCGGGCAGTCGACTTCGCCGCATCCCTCTTACCGAGACCGAAACGCAAGAAGCTACGCGACACGTGGCAGCTGATCGACCTGAAGCTCGGTGCCTTCGTGCGCGGCCAGGCCCTCCTGATCGTCCTCGTCGGCACGGTGCTGTCGCTCGCCTTCTGGGCAATCGGCCTGCCGTACTTCATCCTGGTCGGCGCTTTCGCAGGAATCGTCGAGATCATCCCTGTCATCGGCCCGCTCGCGGCCGGCGCGCTCGCGATCGCCGTCGGCTTCACGGAGTCCTGGCACGTCGGCCTTGCGGCAGGGATCTGCGTGCTCGTCGTCCGGCTCCTGGAGGACTATCTGGTCCTCCCGCGCGTGCTGGGCGAGGCCGTCGGTCTGCCACCGTTGCTGGTCCTTATCTCGGTCACGTCCGTCGGGATCCTCTTCGGAGCGTTTGCGGTCGTGCTGGCCGTCCCCCTCGTCGCGGTGCTCGTAACCGTCATCGACGTCGTCGTCCGCCAGAAGGAGCCTGCGGAGGAGGAAATCCCCACCGTCCTGTTCCCGGCGAAGGAAGCGGAGAGCTAACTACACGAGCTAGGCCGTCTTGCGCCAGCGGCCGAACACCAGGCCACCGAGCGTGAAGCCCAGGCCGAACGTACCCAGCGCGAAGCCTCCGATCGCGAACGCCTTGCGCCACGTGGAAAGTCGCTGCCAACGCCCGAGTGCTTCTCGTTCGTCACTAGTGAGCGGCTCGCCTCGCCGCTGCTTCCGGATCGCGCCGCCTGCCCGCAGACCGAGATAGAGGTCGTCGAAGATCTCGGCGGATTCTTCGGCCACGCGACTCAGTTTATAGGCTGACCCAGCGGTGCTTACTCGCGTTTTACACCTGTCGGACCTGCACTACGGCGCGGGAAACGATGGCGCCATCGAGCGCGGTGCACCGGTGCTGATCGAACGATTCGAGCCCGAGCTGGTGATCGCAAGCGGTGACCTCAGCCATCGAGGACGCCCGGATCAAATCGCCAGCGCTTCCCGTTTCCTGCGGCAGCTCGGACCGCCGGTGCTCGCGATCCCGGGCAATCACGACATCCCGTATTCATTCCCCGCACGCTTCACGCGATCGTTCCGAGAATTCGAACGCGAGTGGGCAACGACCGAGCCCACGTACTCCTCGCCGACATTGCACGTCGTCGGCCTCAACTCGGTGCGCCCGTGGCGTCACCAGTCCGGCCGCCTTCGCAGCGCGCAGCTGATGCACGCAGAGGAACGCCTAGGCCACGCGCCCGACGGAGCGTTCAAGATCGTCGTCCTCCACCATCACCTGCTCGGCGCGCCGTGGCGCTCCCGCAAGAAGCCGGTGGCGCGGAGGAATCACGTGCTGGCATCGCTTGTGAATGCCGGCGCCGACCTGATCCTCGCCGGGCACATCCACCAGGCGGCGGTCAGCGAGCGCCACGAGTTCGAGATCGCCCACGGCGGCGAGCTCGGTGTCGTCGTCTCAATCGCTCCCGGTCTCGGACAGCCGCGGCCGAAACGCCAGGGCGAGGCGCGCGGGATCCACGTCTACGAGGTCGAGGCGCAGTGCCTGCGGATCCAGACGTACGTCTGGCGCGACACGGATTGGGGCCTCACGGCCGAGCGGGAGTTTCCGCGCGGCCGTGAGGCGTTAGCGTCCGAGCCTGCTTAGGCCCGTACAGGTCTACCGCCACGCCCCGCCATGAACCGGCTGACGAGCGCGACGAGGACGATGGCAATGACGATGCCGATGATGAACGCGAGCCAGCCACCCGAGATGGCGGCCGCGATGATCATCGACACGATGCCGATGGCGACGGTGAGCAGCAGGCCCATGGGATCGCTCCCCGGATGGAAGAGCCTGCCGAGAAACCCCACGATCGCTCCAACGATGATGAACCATATCCAGTGCATGGGTGCGGTCTTTCCGCCGCGAGCAGGCAAGAAACCTAGAGGCTTGGTGTGGGTTTCCGGTGCGTTGCGGGGAGGGCATGCGCCAAGCAGCGCGCACTGCTCGCCGCTCGCCAATACTTGATCGTATTGGTGAGTGGCGAGCTGGGCGCGATGCGCCGTGCGCAGGCCCCCAGCCGCACGTGCCGGGAGCGCGCATCAAGCCTCTAGTTCCGGCTGAGCAGCTGAGACTTCTTTTCCTCGAACTCCGCGTCGGTGAGCACTCCGGCGTCGTGGAGGTCGGCGAGCTTCTGCAGGTTTGAGTCGACGTCCCCCCGCGCCTGGGACTCCCGCGCCTGACGCGCGAGATCCTCGAGCTGCCTACGACGCTCCTGCGCCCGCTCGATCCCGAAGCCACGGTCCGGGAACCTGTGCGCCTCCGGCCCCGTGATCGGACGCTTCTGCACGAAGCGGCGGTAGGCAACAACGAGCAGGATCGCGCCGAGGAAAGCGAAGAGCCCGACGACCTGCGTGCTGCGGCCCCAGATCCCGATTGCGATCGCGCCGCCGCCGACCGAACCGGCCAGCCCGATTGCGAGCGTGAGCCACACGGGCATCGGATCCGGTCCCGGAACGGCGAGTCGCGCGAGAGCTCCGGTGATGAACCCAAAGAGCATGATCATGAGGACGGAGCCGAGCACGCGGCGATTCTAGGCTGGTGCTTGAGCAGCAGCCGCGGCGAGCTCCCGCCGCAGATCCTTGATCTCGTCACGCAGCTTCGCCGCATACTCGAAGCGCAGCTCTTCGGCCGCCGCGAACATCTCCTCCTCGAGCTGGATGATCAGCTTCTCCAGCTCGCTCGGAGCCATCCCTTCGACGTCCTTCCGGCCGCGCCGACGCTTCGTCGCAGGAACCGTTGGCGACTCGAGCGCAAGGAACTCCGCGATGTCGGAGACGCCCTTGACAATCGTCTCGGGCGTGATCCCCTGCTCCTCGTTGTAGGCGAGCTGGATCGCGCGGCGGCGGTTCGTCTCGTCCATCGCCTCCTGGATCGCCTGTGTCACCTTGTCCGCGTACAGCAGCACCTTCCCGTTGACGTTCCGCGCCGCTCGGCCGATCGTCTGGATCAGGGACGTCCGCCCGCGGAGGAAGCCTTCCTTGTCGGCGTCGAGGACTGCCACGAGCGAGACCTCCGGCAGGTCGAGGCCCTCACGAAGCAGGTTCACGCCGACGAGCACGTCGTAGTCGCCGAGCCGAAGCTCGCGGATGATCTGGATCCGTTCGAGCGTGTCGATCTCGGAGTGCAGGTAGCGCGCCTTGACACCCGACTCGAGCAAGTAGTCCGTCAGGTCCTCTGCCATCTTCTTCGTCAGCGTGGTGACGAGCACACGCTCGCCCACGTCCTCGCGGCGCCGAATCTCGTTCAGCAGATCGTCGATCTGGTTCCTCGTCGCACGCAGCTCCACCTCGGGGTCGACGATGCCGGTCGGCCGAATCAGCTGCTCCGCGACGCGCCTCGAGTGGCGGAGCTCGAACGGTCCCGGGGTCGCCGACACGAAGACCAGCTGAGCGACCTTCTCGAGAAACTCGTCGAAGCGCAGCGGCCGGTTGTCGAGCGCTGACGGAAGCCGGAAGCCGTAGTCGACGAGCGTCTGCTTCCGTGAGCGGTCTCCTTCATACATGCCGCCGAGCTGCGGGACGGTCTGGTGCGACTCGTCGACGAAAACGGCGAAGTCCGATGGGAAGTAGTCGAGCAGCGTGAACGGGTGCGTCCCCGGCGAACGCCCTTCGAGGATGCGGGAGTAGTTCTCGATCCCATTGCAGAAGCCGAGCTCCTGCAGCATCTCCAGGTCGTACTCGGTCCGCTGCCGGAGGCGGTGCGCCTCGAGCATCTTCCCCTCGATCTCCAGCTCCTTGACCCGCTCCTCCAGCTCGTGGCGGATCTCGCCGACCGCGCGCTCGATCGTCGGGCGCGACGTCACGTACTCGGTCGCCGGCCAGATGGCGATGTTGTCGAGCTTCGCCAGCACCTCGCCGGTCAGCGGGTCGAAGTGGCTGATGTGCTCGACCTCGTCGCCGAAGAAGGAGACTCGGTATGCGGTCTCCTGGTTCGCCGGCTGAACCTCGACGACGTCGCCTTTCACGCGGAAGCGACCGCGGCCGAGCATCGTGTCGTTCCGGACATACTGCGAGTCGATCAGCTTCCGGAGCACCAGATCGCGGTCGTGCTCTTCCCCGACCTCGAGGATGATCACCCGCTCGCGCCACTCCTCCGGGGAGCCGAGGCCGTAGATGCACGAAACGGACGCAACCACGACGACGTCCCGCCGCGTGAACAGCGCGGAGGTCGCAGCGAGCCGCAGCCGCGCGATGTCGTCGTTCTGAGACGAATCCTTCTCGATGTACAGGTCAGCCTGTGGCACGTACGCCTCGGGTTGGTAGTAGTCGTAGTACGACACGAAGTACTCGACGGCGTTGTACGGGAAGAACTCCCGGAACTCGTTGCAGAGCTGGGCCGCGAGGGTCTTGTTGTGAGCGATCACGAGCGCCGGCCTGCCGACCTGCTCGATCGTCCAAGCCATGGTCGCCGTCTTGCCGGTCCCGGTCGCCCCGATGAGCGTCTGGTAGCGCTCGCCGCCGGTGATTCCCTCGGCCAGCGTGGCGATGGCCGTGGGCTGGTCCCCGGTGGGACGGTAGGCGTCCGATGTTTTGAACTCGCGCATCTTGTCCAAGCGTAGCCTCGATGGCCGTCGTTACCGATACTCCGGTCAAGCGTCCGCCGTACGGCGCGTACGCGGTGATCACGGGCGTCTTTGTCGGCGGCCTGAGCGCTGCCGGCTACGCGGCCCACGCCCTCGACCGAAACCCGGCGTGCCAGACGGCCCTCGACTTCGCCGTGCTGGCGGCGGCTTCGTTCAAGGCCGCGCGAACCCTGGCCCGCGACGAGGTGACGAGCTTCATGCGCGAGCCGTTCGTGAAGGGCGAGGCCCACGAGGGCGGCGAGGACCCGGTGGAGTCCGGGGACTTCCGGCAGGCGATCGGCGAGCTCGTCACGTGCAGCCGCTGCGGCGGCACGTGGGCGGCTGCGGCACTGGCGTCGACGCAGATCCTGGCACCGAGATTCGGCCGCCTACTGACCTGGTCGCTGGCCGCGGCCGGAGTCAACGACTGGCTTCAGGCCGGCTTTGCGGCGCTCGCGAACAAGTCGAACGAGCTCGAGGGCCGAGTCGAAAGCTAGGGCTTCGCGTGCACGATCTCGCGCAGCCGAGCTTCGGCAATCGGTTTGAGCTGCCGGATCGTGCCGCAGAGCTTGCAGTCGTAGAGTCGCACCGACCCGTCTCTGCTTCCGAAGAGGATCCGCCAACCGCGCGGCGAGAAGGCGACGTCGTTGATCGGTCGCAGCGGTCCACGCAGAAGGTACGTCGGGAACGTGTCCCAGGTCCGTCCTCGCCTCGTCTCCCACACGCCTGCCGCCGCGGGGCCTGCGGTCGCAAGCCAGCGCCCGTCCGTACTGAACGCGACATCGCTTACGACGCCCTGGTGAACTTGCAGAAGCGCCACCTGACGCCCGGTCCGGACGTTCCAGACCCGCGCGTCACGGTCGAGGCTGGACGTCGCGAGCAGTGAGCCGTCTGGACTGAACGCGACCGACGTAACGTCGTCGGCATGCCCGGCCAGTAGATGCTCCAGCTTGCCGTCCGCGACGTTCCAGATTCTTGCAGTGCCGTCGAGCGACGCCGTTGCCACCCGTTTCCCACTCGGGGAGAAGCGAGCTGCGACGACGGCGTCAGTGTGACCCTCAAGCGTCTGGAGCCGTGCACCGTCCGATACGCGCGAGATCGCCGCGGTTCCGTCAGCGCTCGCCGAGACGAGCAGTGCCCCGTTGCGGCTGAAGCGAACGCTATTGACGGCCCCGTCGTGCCTCAGCAATCGGCGCAACGCACCGGTCCGAACATCCCACACACGCACCGTTCCGTCCTGCCCGGCGGTGGCCGCTACGCGACCGTTCGGGCTGAGGCGCGCATCGTTGACCGAACGCAGCCGAGGATCCACGGATCCGTGGCCGAACTTCGCGAGCGGGGCGCCGTCCGCGGTACGCCAAACCACCGCAGTCCCGTCCGCGCTCCCGGTGATGAACGACCTCCCACTCCGGCTGAAGCTCGCCGCAAGGATCGCGCCGTCGTGGCGGACGGTGACGATCCGACCGTCGGCGAAGCGCACACGTGCCGTGCCGTCCGAGCCCGCACTCAGGGTTGCACGGCCGTCCCTGCTGAAGTCGACCGCATTGACAGGAAGACCGTGGTTCGTGAGTTCCTTCGGAGTCCCCAGAGGCATCGGTCCGGTCGGGTCGACGCGGGCGTCCCAGACTCGGGCGAAGCCGTCCTCACCTGCGGTCACGATCGCCTCGCCGTCGGGACTGAAGGCCGCGGCACGCACGGGCGCGCTATGCCCGAGCAAGGCGGCCTGCTTGAAGCCGCCGTCGCTCCTAGCGATGTAGACGTCGCCGTCGCGTCCCATGGTGGCGACCGAACGGCCGTCCGGGCTGAACGTGACACCCTCGATGCCGCTTCGGTGGAAACCGATGATCGCTATCGCATCCCCGTCCGCAACCCGCCACACGTGGGCCGTGGTATCGACGATGCCGACGCTCGCAATCATCGAGTCGTCGGGACTGAAGACGACATGGGAAATCGGGCCCGTGCTGGTCAACGTCCTGCCGGGTTTGCCTGATTCGGCATTCCACATCCGCACTACGCGATCGGAGCCTCCTACCGCGACGAGCTTGCCGTCGTGACTGAAGCTCGCACTTTGGACCAGCATTCCGTTGTCCAAGACAAGCGCCTGCTCACCTCGGCGCAGATCGAACACTCGCGCATAGCGGTCGCCGGCTACCGTCAGTAAACGACTGCCGTCTGGACTGAAGGAGACACTCCGTACGGCAATACCCCTCTGGCCTCGTGGATGGGAGAACCTATGGAGCTCGAGGCCACCCGCGACGCTCCAGACCCGCGCCGTGCCATCGGTGCTCCCGCTGGCGATGAACCGGCCGTCCGGTGAGAACGCGACGCTGAGGACTGCCCCGGCGTGGAGCAGCGAGTACAGCGGCGTCCCTGTCTGGGCATCCCACACATGAACGGCGTGGTCGCGGCCTGCGCCTGCACCTGCAACCAGTTGTCCGTCGGGACTGAAGGTCGCGTCGGCGAGCGTTGTAGACGGGCGGAGGCGCAAAACGCGATAGCGATGCATGCGGTCGAAGATGCGCGCCCCTCGGTCCCCAGCGATGAGCAGGCGTAAGCCGCGAGGATCCGGGCTGAACTCGGCTCGTGTCACTGCCTTGCCGGCTCCAGGCAACAGGGCGTGAAAGCGAGTAGCGGACGTGCCGCCTCCGGGCAATGCGGCTTGCATTCGCAAATCGAGGAGGCCCTGGCGAAGCGTGTCCTCGAGCTGCACGCTCGGCGGGCGATGCGCCACGTTGAACGCCTGGACCGCGTCGAGGCTTCGCCGGACGCTTGCCTCGGAGTCCTCCGCCAAGAGAGAGCCCGCAGCTGCTGCCAGCTCGCTGGCGTGCCCGACCCGTTTTTGCTGCAGGGCAACCGCCTTCGCCCTCAAGGCTTCCGACCGCTGCTTTCTTGCAACCCGTTCCTGCAGACGCGCACGGTCTCGAGCTGCAGCCTCAGCGGCGGCAAAGCGGCGCGCGCTTGCTGCGTTGCCCTCCGCGCGGGCCTTCTGCGCGAGTACATCCAGGCGCGCAGCATTCGCCTTGTCTGCATTCGTCTGCGCTTCTTGTGCGTTCACCTCCGCTCGTTGCGCATTCGCCTGCGCCTCTTCTTGGGCCTGAGTCGCCTGGCGCTGCGACCGTCGCGCCTCCGCCGCTTTCGCTTCTGCGCGTGCGGCCTGCTTGTTGGCGCGCACCGCCTGCTTATTGGCGCGCACCGCCTGCTTGTTGGCCTTGCGTCGCTGCGCCTCGGCGATCTGGCGTTGACGGTCGGCCTCTGAGCGTTCCGCCTGCGCGACGGCTGCCTGATGTTGTGCGCTGCTCCGTTGGGCAAGCGCGTAAATGGCGACAGCGGCCATGATCGCAACGCCGAGCAGCGCCGCGCCGCCGATGGCCAGGAGGCGCCGTTGGCGGCGCTCGTGGCGGAGACGCTCGTCTTCGAGCGCCCGTTCGCGCTCGAAGCGCGTGCGCCACGCCAGGACGGCTCCGGCGAGTACGTCGTGGAAGATCTCGTACCGCGTCGTCGAAGGACCGTTTGTCGAGCTTGTTCGGACGATTCGCTCGGAGGTGAGCCGTCGCAGAACCGTCTCCGCCTCGCCCTCGGCAACAGCGGCATAGCCGGCGAGATCACGAACGCCGTGGGCGATCTTCGTCCCGGACGGCGTGACAAGGAAGTTGTACATCGCTGCGGCGGCGCCCTTCTCACGAGGAGAGAGCGCCGCCATTGCCCGCTCGAGATGATCCTCGACGATGCGCTCGGCGCCGCCGAGCCCGTCCAACGTCGAGAGCCGAAGCGTGCGCGAGCCCCTGCCGAGCTCGACTTCCCACAAGCGGGCGAGGACGAGCTGTAGGTACGGCGCCTCGATGCCGTCCTCGTCCCGACTCTCAATCGGGACGCCCCGTCCTGTGACGCCGAGCTCGAGCCGACCGGTCGTCACCTGGTCGAGGATCGCATCCTCGAGCTCCGGGTCGATGTCGACGCGTTCGTCAGGCCCGACGAGCTCGTTGTACCGCTCGAGCGGACCGAGGATCGCTGCCGCTCCGGCGGCACGATCGAGGCGCTCGAGGCGCAGCCGATTCGCAAGGAGATTCGGGATCGACGCCTTCAACACGTCGAGCCGCGCGAGCGAATCCTCCCGCATCCCGAGCAACACGTTGACCCGCAAACCCGGCCGCCGCAACACGGCGGCCAGCTCACGGGCGAACCTCCCGCCCCCGCGGTGATAGAGAAAGCACTCCTCGAATTGATCGAGGATGACGTAGAGGTCGCCCCCGGCACGATCGGCTGCGTCGGCAAGCGCATCGGCCAGGGAGTCGTCGCTCCCACGAACAGCCTCGATCACCGCGGTGACGGGGTCTCCGCTCCAGGCCGAGAAGACGACCACCTCCGCCTCTTGCTCTCGGCGCAACTGGTACGCCACGCCGGCACGTAGCACGGAGCTCTTGCCGACGCCGCTCGGTCCGTAGAGGACGGTGAGGCGCGACGCGATCAGATTTGCGGCGATCACCTCGCTCTCGCGCCCGCGCCCGAAGAACAACAGCGCGTCGAGCTCGGAGTCCTCGAATGCTGCCAGTCCCTTGTACGGCGACGGCGGAGCTCCGATCGCGATGGTCATACGGCGGCCCCCGCCCCCGCCGCAAGCAACGCGTGCGCTCCGAGCGTTTCGACGTAGCGCTCCAGCGGGAGCTCGTGCACGTCTACGTCGCGGCGACGCCAGAACTCACGCTCGAGCGGCTTTGTGTCGGGCTGAACAGCCCACGACCTGTAGCTCAGGGGCTGATCGCTCCAGAGCCTGTTGAGAATGACGCGGAGATTCCAGTCGCCCATCGTGTACCCGAGAAAGAGGAAGTGGCTGCGGCGCAGCTTCGCTGCGAGTCCGACCGGCACGGCGGCCGCGACGTCCGAGCGGGCGAGGTAATCGATGTAGTCGTCTTCCGTGACGACGAAGCTTTCCCACTCACGACCTGGACCGCGGTCGACCTGACCGTGCAGCTTGAGGATCACCGTTCTGCGCTCGAGCGAGAGCTCCGTTGCATACGTATTCGGCAGGTCGACGACCCGCCCCACCCCGTCTGGCGCGATGTGGCAGAACTTGCCGCGCTGTACGCCCGCGGCGACGTACGAAACGACGTCGAACTCCTCACCGGCATCGAGGAACGCTGCCTCGAGTGCCAGGTCGTAGCTCGTCGTCACGAGCAGCTGGTGTGGAACACCGCGCGCTCGGAGCAACGGCGGAAGCGACGCGAAAAAGCGATGAATCGGCGTCGGCGCAGCATCGGCGTCGAGTAGTGCGTGCAGCTCGTCGTAAAGAGGACCGAGACCTCTCATTACTGCCACGTACTGCGCGATGCGGGGCAGGCCAGAGCCGTTGCCGGAGTAATCGAAACGCTGGGCGAGCCGCGACGCGAGGTCGGCGACGTCGGCCCCAAGTACGGCAACGAGCCGACCTGCAAAGAGAGCACCGAGTACCTGGTCGAAGTGATCCTCCGCGGGCGCGGCAGCCCCCGGCGCCTGCAGTGCAGTCTCGTGCCTGAGGATCGCGCCGTGTAGGTGCTGCAGCTCGCGACTGGGCTCGATCCCGAGCTCATCGACGAGGAGCCGCCTTCCCCGCTGGTAGGTCTCGAGCGCCTCCGCCTGACGGCCCGAGCGATAGAGGGCAAGCATGTACTGGCCGCGCAGACGCTCCCGGAGGGGGTGGTCCTCGACGAGCGCTTCGAGCTCGCCGATGAGATCCGCGTGCGAGCCGCTTTCCAGGTCCGCGTCGAGGCGCTCCTCCAGCGTCTTCAGGCGAAGTTCCTCGAGGTGGGCGATGTGCCCCTGCGCAAACGGCTCGAAGGTGAAGTCGCAGAGCGGCGGCCCTCGCCAGAGCGCGAGGGCATGGCGCAACTTCGCGGCGCGAGGCACCGGCTCTGCGATCCGCGCGCTCTCGACAAGCGCACGGAAGCGGTCGAGATCGAGCTCGCCTGGCCGCACGCGCACGCGGTAACCCGGCAGCTTCGTCTCGACGATTTCGGGCCCCAGTGTCTTGCGCAGCTGTGAGATGAAGTTCTGGAGCGATGTCGGAGCGGTCCGAGGCGGATGCTCTCCCCAGAGCGCGTCCACAAGTCGGTCGGTTGAGACCACCCGGCCGGGCTCCAGCAGCAGGAGCGCGAGCACGGCGCGCTGCTTGCGGCCGCCGAGGAGTAGTGGGCCGGTCTCGTCCAAGACCTCTAGCGGGCCTAGGATCCGAAACTCAGGCATGTAACGGTTGTAACACGGTTTTTGCCGGCTGAGAAGGCCCGAGATCAGCTGGTTCGATTCGGCAGCCGAAGCTTGGCGTCGACGCTAACCGGCTGCTAACCGCGGCGCGGAATCCACGACGGTCAGCGCGCTCGCTCCGGCTGAAGGCAGCCGCCCAAAGGGCTAATCTCCGCGAACCCTCCGTCTTTCCCACCATGCGGCTCCGGCTATCCCTGACAGCGATCCTTGCGGTCGCCGCCCTCGCTCCAACCGCGAGCGTGCAGGCCTACCCCTGGCCGATCAAGCCGTTCAAACGCCAGCATCCGATCCGCGCCAACTTCGGCGATCCGCGCACGCGGTTCTGGAACACGATGCTCACCAACGGGCTCGAAGGGCCCGGCATGTTCCAGTTCCACAACGGCATCGACATCGCGGCGCCAGGGGACACGCCTGTTTACCCGGTCGCCTCCGGCACGGCACGACTCATCGACGGGGCGGCCGTGTCCGTCCGCTCGAAGGGCCGGACGTTCCAGTACTTCCACATCAGCCCGACGATCTTGAACGGGGATCACGTCGTCGCGGGCAGGACGGTGCTCGGCTACGTCCTGGCCGCTTTCGCACACGTCCACCTGACGGAGATCCGGGGCACCCGTGTGTGGAATCCGCTCGCGCCCGGCGGCATCGCTCCATTTCGCGACAACACGGTGCCGCAGGTCGACTCGATCGCGATGCGCGGATCCTGGTCATTGCTGCCGCTCGACCCGGCGCACGTCTGCGGCGCTGTTTCCGTCGTCTCGACGGCGTTCGACGTACCGCCGCTCCCGGTACCGGGCCCGTGGGCCGGATTCCCCGTCTCGCCGTCTTATGTGACCTGGAGCTTCGACCACGTCGGCGGCGTGGCCTACGAGCGCAACGTTCCGGCGGCGGACTTCCGGTCGACGCTGCCGACGAACCAGCGCTTCTGGAACGTGTACGCACGCGGAAGCTTCCAGAACGCGCCGCGCTTTTCGAACCAGCAGTTCGTGATCGCCGGACGCTACGTCTACAACCTCGCCAATCTCGTGGACACGCGGTGGTACCCGAACGGCTCCTACGACGTCACGGTGCGCGTCCGCGACATGCGCGGGAACGAATCCGAGGCGACGCAGCGCTTCACGATCGACAACCGGCTGGGCACGGAAACCGGCTGCCTGCCTCAGGTGCCGAGCTCGTCGCCGTAGGCTCGCCGGTAGATCCCTTTCAGCTCCTCGACCCGGTCGACGTAATGGCGGGTCTCAGCGAACGCGATTTCCCCGCCGGCTGCGAGCCAGCGGTCGACGTTGTCCTGCCCCGCGTTGTAGGCGGCGAGCGCCGCTCGCTCGTCGCCGTACTTCTGCAGAAGATGGCGTAGGTACCACGCGCCGTACCGCACGTTGATCTCCGGGTTGTAGAGATCGGAGACCTCGAAGCGGCTGCCGCCGGTATGGAGCGCGATCCCCTTGGCCGTGTCCGGCAGGAGCTGCATCAACCCGATCGCGCCGGAGCTCGACTTCGCGTCGGCCTTGAACTTGGACTCCTGGTAGATCACGGCGGCCAGCAGAGCCGGATCGAGATCGTAGTTGCGAGCGTGGCCCCGCACGATCTGCTTGTACTCGAGCGGGTACCACAGCCGCTCCCACCACCCCGGCTTCGAGCCCTGCAACACGGCGATCGTTGCGATCACGCCGACGGCGATCACCACCATCCCGAAGACGCGTCTCAGGCCGTGAGCTCCCGCATCAGGCCGGCGACGAAGGCATCGAGCTCGTCCATCGTCCCCTCGTTCTCGTAGACGTAGTCGGCGCGCCGCACCTTCTCGGATTCGGGCAGGAGGCGCTGCTCCCTCCGATCGTCGACCTGCCGCCGCGCCGCGCGCACCTCCGGCGGAGCCGTGATCACGACGACCACGTCGAAGCGCTCGTCCGCGCCCGCCTCGTAGAGGAGCGGAATCTCGGCCACGATCACGCGAGGCGGCTCGGACGAGTGGGCAACCTCGTCACGCCATGCAAGCTGCGCGGCAGCGACGCGGGGGTGAAGGAGCTGCTCGAGCCACTCGAGCGCCGCCGGATCGTCGAAGACGAGGCGCGCGAGCGCTCCGCGGTCGGCGCCGTCCTCACCGACGATCTGCGCTCCGAACCTCTCGACGAGCGCACGGTGCACCTCGGGGTCCTCGCGCAGCAGATGATGAACGATCTCGTCGCTCGAGATCGTCGCCGCTCCGCGCCGTGCGAACGCCTCGAGTGCAGCGGTCTTGCCGGCGCCGATACCGCCGGTGATGGCGACGGAGACCGGCTCTCGGCGTCTAGCGGTCGTCTGCAGCAGGCTCGGCGGGAGCGACTTCCGCGGCCGCCGCCGGATCGACCTCGTCGCCGGCGTTCACGGCCTCGCGCTCGACCTCGTCCCCGCCGGCACCGCGGCTCTCCGCGGGCTCCTCCGGCGCAGGCACGGGCGAAGCCGTGGCATCGCTGAAAACGTCCTCCGACAGATCCAGATGTGGTGTCCCCTCGATCGGCGGCTCGCTCTCCGCCCGGCGCTCGGCGTCGACGCGCTTCAGCGACAGCGACAGGCGGCGGCGCTCCGCGTCCACCTCGAGGATGAGGACGGGCACCGTGTCTCCCTGAGCGACCACTTCACGCGGATTCTCGACGTGATGCTGTGCGAGCTCCGAGATGTGCACGAGGCCCTCGACTCCCGGAAGGATCTCGACGAAGGCGCCGAACGTGACGACCTTCGTCACCTTGCCTTCGACGACGTCGCCTTCCTTGTACTGCTCGAGCACCTGCTGCCAGGGGTCGGACTGCGTCTGCTTGAGGCCGAGCGAGATCCGCTGGCGCTCGCGGTCGATGTCCAGAACCTTCACCTTCACCGTTTGCCCGATCTCGAGCACTTCCGACGGATGGTTCACGTGCGACCACGAGAGCTCGGAGATGTGGATCAGCCCGTCCATCCCGTCGAGGTCGACGAACGCCCCGAAGTCGACGATGTTCGAGATCTGACCCTCGACGACGTCACCCGGATTGAGGCGGTCGAGGATCGCCTGGCGCATCTCCTTCCGCTCGTCCTCCAGGACGGCGCGGCGGGACAGGACGACGTTGTTCCGCGAGCGGTTGAGCTCGATCACCTTGCAGCGGAGCTCCTTCCCCATGAACTCGTCGAGGTCCTGCACACGGCGGATGTCGACGAGGGACGCCGGCAGGAAGCCCCGAACGCCGAGGTCGAGGATCAGGCCGCCCTTGACGACTTCGATCACACGTCCGTTGACCGGCTCGCCCGACTCGGCCGCGCGCTCGATCGCCTTCCACGCCATCTCGAAGCGCGCGCGTTTCTTCGAGAGGAGCAGCCGGCCCTCGGCGTCCTCCTTCGTCATGACGAGTGCGTCGATCTCGTCCCCGACCGAGACCTCGTCGGCCGGATTCACCGAACGCCGGATCGACAGCTCGGCGACGGGAATAACTCCCTCGGACTTGTAGCCGATGTCGACGAGGACCTCGTCCTTGTCGACGCGGACGACCGTCCCGTGCACGACCTCCCCTTCATTGATCGTCGGGAAGGTGGACTCGTAGTCGGGAATCAGCTCGCCGTCGGGGCCCGTCGTCCAGACGCCGTTCCCTGCGATTTTCTCCTCGGTTTGACCGGTCGTCATAAGCGGCCGCTCAGTATAGCCAGGGCCTGAAAACGCCCCAGAGCGCCGCTGGGAGCAAGAAACGAGGGCCGGGAGCTCGACGCGCCCCGGCCCCCTCCAAGGGTCAGCCGCCGCCTCCGCCCAGCACCCTCACACGGGCGACCGAGGGGTCGTGATCGCTTGCCTGGTCGGCGAACTCCGAATTCACGTGAACGACGTCGTACGCCGACAGCCCGCGCAGCATGTTCGGGCTGAGCAGGATCTGGTCGAGCACCTGGGAATTCCCCTCGAACACGTAGGAATAGCGCTCCGACTGCGCCAGGCCGTGCATCAGGCTGCTGAGGACGCCGCCGCCCTCGAGGACCTGCGTCGTCTCGGAGAACTCGAAGTCATTGATGTCCCCGAGGACGACGACGTTCGCCTTCTCTTCCGCCGCGACGATCGACCTCACGAACGCGTTCACCGATGCAGCCTGCTGGTGTCGCTTCGGCGCGCTCGATTGCACCGGCGGCTGGAAGCGGCCGAAGAGCGGGTCGTCGCCGCCCTTCGAGCTGAAGTGATTGGCGATGACGATCAGCGTCTTGTCGTTCCAGACGAACTCGCCTGCAAGCGGCTTGCGCGTCGCGTCCCACGCCGGGTTCAGCGGGTCGACCCTCCCCGGGCTCAGCGTCAGGTGCGCACGGCCGCCCTGTCGCACGACCTCCGTCGGCGTCGTCGCGTCGCCGCCCGGACGGTCGACGAAACTGAGTCCGCGATCCGTGCGGAAGAAGAAGCCGACACGGATGTTGCCACCCGGCTCACCACCGTCTTGATCGTTAGCGGGATTGATCTGCCGCCAGTCGTAGGCCGGCCCGCCCGCATCGGCGACCGCCGCCGCGAGCCTTTCGAGCGTGAGGTTCGCATCCACGACGCCGTTGTCCACGGCGCCGTTGTTGTCCTGAATCTCCTCGAGCGCTATGACATCTGGCGACCGCAGGTTGTCGACGATCTCGTGTGCCAGCGTGTCGAACTTCGATTGAGGCTCGTTCGCGTCGAGGTTCTCGACGTTGAAGGTGGCGACGGCGAGCTGATTCTCGGCCGGCGTCGTGGTGACCTCCCGCGTGACTCCGTTTGACACCGTCGTCAACGGGCTCGTGAGGTCGAGCTCGTAGTTGCCGAAGTCGTAGCCGAGGATGCCTACGGCCGGGGCGCTGAAGTGATCGCCGACGTTCGCACGACCCGTCGAGCCGGGGAGGATTGCATCGTCCAACTGAATCCGCTCGGGATTGAAGTCACCAGGACGGATGACCACGCCGCCGCGTGCAGTCCGCACACCAGCGTTCACCCCGTCGTCCGGGAGGACGAAGATCTCGCCGAAGCTGTTGCTCGGACCGACGGCGACCGCGTCGTTCACTTGGACGCGCATGCTCTCGAGCGTTTCGTAGAAGTCGATGCCGTCCTGCGCCGGGTCGAAGACGTTCCCTGTCTCGACGTTGGGAGCGGAGTCGTCCTCGATCATGGTCGTCGGCGCGACGCGGCCGCCCGAGCCGATCACCGTGGCCGCCGGCAGAACGGACGTTCCGACGTTCGAGACGCCGAGGCCGGGTGCCCCGAGCTCCGTGACCGTGAGGTTGTCGAAGGCGCTGGTATCGGAAGCACAGGTGGGCGTGCAGCCCGGCCGGAACTCCTGAACCGTCCCTCGGACCTGGACGAGATCGCCGACGGCGACGGCGTTGGCCACGGACGAGCCGAACACGAGGATGCCTTCCGAGGTCGCCGGATCGGCGTCGGGCGTCGTGTCCTGTACCCACACATTCGAGCCGCGTTCGGCAGTGACGACGCCTTCGACCTTCACCAGCTGACCGGCGAGCGGCGACAGATGCGACGTGCCCTGAACCTGCGCGATCTGTGTCAACGGCAGCGTCGTCGTGAAGGCGAACGACTGATTGCCGGTCATGTGGTCGGGTGGATCGTCCGTGTCCAGGTCCGTCACCTTCGTGGCGTCGACCGTCACGGTGCAGCTCTCACCCTGGACGAAGTCCGTGTCGGGATTCAGGACGAAGGTCTGCGGGCCTCCGCTCTCGGCGGCGGAGTGCGAGCCGCTCGAGGTGCAGGAGATCGAGTACCAGCCGGAGGCAACGGAGACCGGCTCGCTGAACGTCACGCTCACGTCGGAGTCGACGGGCACCTCGCCGGCGCCGTTTGCCGGCGTCGAGGACGCGATCGCCGGGGCGGCGTCCCCGCCCGTCGTGATCGTGTGCGAGCCGAGGCCGTCGAAAGTGTTGATCGCGAACCCGTCCCACTCCGACGCCGGGTCGAAGGCATCCGTCTCGTTCGTGTCTCCGCTCTGAACCGTCGCCTTTCGACGAATCGTGTTGTCAGCGGTGCTCGCGTTGCCCGTGCCCCATTCGGTGCCGGGATCGACGCCGAGCTGTCCGATTCCATCGACCGTGACGCCGCCCTTTCGCAGAGCAACGAAGTCGTCGCCGTTGAACCAGCTGGTCGAAGTGTCAGTCTGATCCGCCTGAGCAAGAATCCCGGGATCCGCCGTTGCCTGGGCGATGACGAAGACGTCGCCGTTTGCGACGGTTCCCGTCAGCGGGATCGTCCGAGTCGAGGTCCCGCCGTTGAAGGAGAAGAACACGGTGTAGCCGAGCGCGCCGAGGTCGACCGGCCCGCCTGTTCCGTTGTAGATCTCGAGGGCCTTGTTCTGCCCCGAACCTTCGATGTACTCGGAGATGAAGAGCTCGGTCGGAGCACTCTGAGCGTGCTGAACACCAAGCGAAAGAACGAGCGCGCCGATCACGAGCGCGAACCAACGCAGCCGAACGATCACTGAACCCCTCCCCTTTGTTGCCTGCGGCCTCCCCAAACGCCATGACCGCGGGGTCCAGGGGCGAGTCTAGCCTAGGGCTTGGCCTCGCTCCAGTCGTCCCCGATCCCGATTTCCACCGCGAGCGGCGGATCGAGCGGGTAGGCGCCGCACATCTCCTGACGGACGATCTCTTTCACCGGTCCCACTTCCGCGTCGGGGACCTCCAGCAGCAGCTCGTCGTGCACCTGGAGCACGAGCCGCGCGCCGCGGCCCTCCTCCCGGAGCCGGCGGTGGATCGCGATCATCGCCTTCTTGATGATGTCGGCGTTCGAGCCCTGCATCACGAAGTTGACGGCAAGCCGCTCGCCGAGTGAGCGCGTCTGGCGGTTCGAGGCGCGGATCTCCGGCGTCGGCCTGCGTCGGCCGAGCAAGCTCGTCGCGTAACCGTCCCGCTTCGCTTGCTCGATCGTCCGCTGGATGAAGTCCTGGACGTGCGGGAAGCGCGCCAGATACGCGTCGATGTACTGCTGCGCTTCCTCGCGCGGGATCTCGAGGTTCTCCGAGAGACCGAACGCGGAGATCCCGTAGACGATCCCGAAGTTGATCATCTTCGCGATCGAGCGATCGCTCGAGGTCAGCTCGGCGGGATTCTTGCCGAGCACTTCGACGGCCGTCGCCGTGTGGATGTCATCGCCCCGCGCGAACGCCTCGCGAAGCTTCGGCTCGCCGGAGACATGCGCGAGGATTCGCAGCTCGATCTGCGAGTAGTCGGCGGAGACGAGCCGGCAGCCGGCCTCGGGAACGAACGCCGACCGGATCTCCTTGCCGAGCTCCGTCCGGATGGGGATCGCCTGCAGATTCGGGTTCGACGTGGAGAGCCGGCCCGTCGAGGCGACGGTCTGGTTGAAGTGCGTGTGCAGACGGCCGTCCTCCTCGGAGATCAGCGACGGGAGCGGTTCGAGGTAGGTGTTGAGGAGCTTCGAGTACTCACGCCACTCCTCGATCACTCCGACGATCTCGTGCTCGTGGCGGATCGTGCGGAGAACACGCGTGTCCGTTGAGTAGCCGGTCTTTCCCTTCCGGCCGGGGGTGAGCTGTAGCTTCTCGAACAGGATCCGCGCGACCTGCTGCGTCGAGCCGAGCATGAACTCCTCGCCCGCGAGCTCGTACGCCTTCGCCTCGAGCTCCTCGAGGCGGTCGGCGAGCCGGGCGGTGATCTCGCCCATGCGGTAGGTGTCGATCTTGACACCAGCGTCCTCCATCGCGGCGAGCACGGCCGTCAGCGGCAGCTCGATGTCGCGGTAGAGGTTCTCGGCGCCGCGCTCCTGCACGCGCGCGAGCATCACCGGCGCAAGACGGCGAGGCGTCTCGGCGTGGCGCACGAGCGACGCCGTGTCGTCCTCGGTCGCCGGCGTCGGAATCGGCTCGACGCCGTACTCCTGGGCGAGATCGTCGAGCTCGTACGCGGGCCTGCCCGGCTCGATCAGGTACGCGAGCAACATCGTGTCCTCGGCAGGCTCCATCGTCAGGCGAGGCAGCGCCTTGAAGTCGTGGGCGATGAGCTGCGCCGCCTCGAGCCGACGCTCGAACGTGGGCTCCCACGCGCCGACGATCACGCCGTCGTCCTGCGCGAGGGCGAACCGGCCGTCCCGGATCGCGAGCGCGGCGCGACCGCGCACCTCCGGAAACTCGCCTTCGCGCCACGCGACCTCGGTTCCTTGGACCCGCATCGGCTGCGCGGGTACGGCCTCGTCGAGGATGTCGACGCGACCGAGCAGGTTGCGAAACTCGAAGCGCCGGAACATCTCGCGGAGCTCCGAGCGGTCGGGCGGCAGGAGCACGAGCTCCGCGGGATCGCAGTCGAGGTCGAGGTCCCGCCGCATCGTGGCAAGCTCCTTGGACTGAAGCGCCTGCGCGGCGTGCTCGGTGATGTTCTTCCGCCGGGCCGGCGAGAGCTCGTCGACGTGCTCGAGCACCTCGGCGAGCGACCCGTACTGCGCGACCAGCTGACCCGCGGTCTTGTCGCCGATCCCCGGGATGCCCGGGATGTTGTCCGAGGTGTCTCCCTTCAACCCGATGAAGTCCGGGATCTGGTCCGGGCGGATCCCGTAACGCGCCTCGACGCGATCCGGCGTGTAGACGTGCACGTCGGAGACGCCGCGCGGCGTCATCATCAGGCTGACATTGTCGGACACGAGCTGGAACGCGTCCCGGTCGGTCGAGACGATGCACGTCCTGATCCCGGCCGCGTCCGCGCGCGTCGCGAGCGTGGCGATCACGTCGTCGGCCTCCCAGCCCTCGAACTCGAGGTTGCGGTAGCCGAACGCCTCGACGATCGGCCGGAAGTAGGGGAACTGCTCGCCGAGGAGGCCCGGCGTCGGCCGACGGTCCGACTTGTAGTCCTCCGATAGCTCGTGCCGGTGGACCGCGCGGGTGTCCCACGCGACGGCCACGCCTTTCGGACGGTAGTCCGAGAGTAGCTTGAACAGCATGTTCGTGAAGCCGAGGAGCGCGTTCGTCGGGAATCCCTCCGTCGTCGCAAGCTCCTCGGGCAGCGCGAAGAACGCCCGGTAGGCCAGGTTGTTCCCGTCGACGAGGAAGAGCTCGGCGTCGCGCGCCGGCCCGTCGTCGAGCTGAAGCTCGGCACCCGTGAGCGTCTTTGGCATCGACGGCAACGCTATCGTCCGGCGCCGATGCCGGACGCGCTGTTCTACGGATTTTCCGTGCCTCCTGTGACCGCTCCGTGACGCGGATTCCGATGTTGGCCGGGTCGCGGCTCGTGGTCGTGACTGCCGCCGACGACGCCGTGGTTCTCCAGCCCCCACGCCCGGCCGACTCGGTGGCGGACGTCGGCGCCGCGGTGCGCGACGCCCTCCGCTTCCCGCTCGCGGGGGAGCCGCTCGAGGCGCTCGCGACGCGGGGCTCGCGCGCGACGATCGTGGTCGAGCCGCCGCAGCTGCCGCTCCCCGGCACGGAGCGGGATCCTCGTCAGGCGGCGATCGCTGCCACGGTCGAGGAGCTCGAGCGGCTGGGAATTCCCACGGGCTTCCAGACCCTCCTCGTCGCCGGCGGCCTGGCACGTCGCGCCGGGCACGGCCAGCTCGAGGATCTCGTGTCGCCGGACTTCGCACGCCGCTTCCACGGCCACGTCGAGGTGCACGATGTCGAGGGCGAAAATCTCGTCGACCTGGATTCCGGTGCCGTGCCGCTCCGGGTTCACCCGGCGCTCGTTCAGACGGACGTCGTGGTCGTCGTCACCGCCGCGGAGACGGTCTTGCACGGCGGGCCGGCAGCACTCGTCGGCGCTGCAGGCCGAGAGGTCTTGCGGCGAGCGGGCGCCTACTCGCTGCTCGAGACCTCCTCTTCGCAAGGATGGCGGCTCGGTCTGGAGCTGGAGAGGGCACTCCTTCGCAGGGTCCCGGTGATCGGTGCGTCGCTCGTGTTCAATCACCCCCGCCTAGGCGGGATCTTCGCCGGCTATCCATACGAGCGCGAGGCGCTGGAGCGGCTGGTGCGATCGCCGTTGCGGCCGCTCTTTCGACTGATGCCGGGCGGCGCCCGCGCGTACGTGCTCCGCTCGCTGCCGCTCGAGCGGTCGGTCGCCGCCGCCTATGCGGGCCCGCCGTCGGTCGCCCACACCGAGGCGCTGCTGCGGGGCGTCGAGCTTCGCGGGATCACGCTCGATCGCAAGCTGGACGCCGTTTGCGTCGGCGTCCCGCGGACGACGCCCTATCTCCCGCGCGAGCGGCCGAATCCGCTGCTCGGCGCGCATCTCGGGCTCGGCCTCGCGCTGCGGCTCTGGCGCGACTCGTTTCCGCTCGAGGACAACGGCAGCGCGATCCTGCTGCACCGGTTCCACCGCCACTTCAGCCATCCGACGCAGCAGCCGTACCGCGCGTTTTTCGCCGCTACGCGCTCCGGGCCCGAAGACAGTGCGCTAGCGGAGGCCGAGCGGTCGGCGGCTGCGGATGCCCGCGCGCTCGAGGCGTACCGCGCCGGCCGCTCGTGTCATCCGCTGCTGCCGTTCGTCGACTGGGACGCGTGTCGTCCGGCAATCGGCCGTCTCGGAGACGTGATCGTCGCGGGCTGTCGCGATCACACTGCAGCGCGCCAACTCGGCTTCGTGCCGACGCACGGGATCGGCGCCGCGCTGACCATGGTGCGCGGCTGGTCCGACCGCGCGCCCCGCGTGGGATTCCTGTTGTCGCCGCCGTACTTTCCGCTGCGCGTTTCAGCCGACGCCGGCGTCTGAGTAGCAGGTATACCGGTTCCTGCAGCCCAGCCCCTCGGAAAGGACTCTCTCGATGAACCTCCGCACCACCTCAATGTCTCTCCTCGCGCTGCTCGCGTTCGCGGCGCTCCTTGCTGGTTGCGGAGGAGGCTCGAAGTCGTCCTCGGGGACGACGACCGCGAGCAGTCAAGGCTCCGGCTCGGCGATCACGGCGCCCGCGAGCGTCAAGAGCTCCGGAAAGCTCGTGTTCTGCAGCGACATCACCTATCCACCGGAGGAGTCGTACAAGCCCGGGACCACAACCCCCGAAGGCTCCGACATCGACATCGGCGATTACATCGCGAAGAAGATGGGCGTGAAGGCCCGCTTCGACAACACCGGGTTCGACGGGATCATCGCCGCGCTCCTTGCGAAGAAGTGCGACGCCATCATCTCCGGGATGAACGACACGCCCGAGCGGCGTAAGCAGGTGGGCTTCGTCGACTACCTCAAGGTCGGGCAGTCCTTCATGGTGAAGAAAGGGAACCCGGAGCACATCACGAGCATCGACTCACTCGCCGGGAAGGCGGCGTCGGTCGAGACGGGCACCACGAACAAGGACTACCTCGACGCGCAGAGCAAGCGGCTCACCTCGATGGGCAAGAAGGCGATCAAGGTCGTGACGTTCCCGAAGGACACCGATGCCGCCAACGCACTCCGCACGGGGCGCGTCGATGCGTACTTCGGCGACGCGCCGGTGGTCGCGTACTACATCGAGCAGACACCGGATGCGTTCGCGCTCGGCGGCAATCCAGTGAACCCGATTCCGATCGGCATTGCGATTCGAAAGTCGGACACGGAGCTGCGTGTCGCTGTGAAGCGGGCGATCAACATGGCTTATGCGGACGGGACGATGAACAAGATCCTGAAGAGGTGGAAGCTCGCGGGGGCTGTCGCGAAACTGCAGTAAGCAATGCTCGTCGCCGCCGTCGACTGGCACATCATATGGCAGCGGATCTTCCACCCTGACCATGTCTTCGTCCTCGCGTTGTGGAGGACGATCTACATCTCTGTCCTCGCTCAGCTCCTCGGAGTCATTCTGGGGCTGATCGCAGCGCTGATGCGGATGTCGCGCTTCCTACCGCTGCGCGTGCTGTCGGGGATCTACGTGCTCATCTTTCGCGGCACGCCCCTGATCGTGCAGATCTTCTTCGTCTACTTCGGGGCGAACCTGCTCTTCGGGTTCAACGTCATCCCCCGGACCGTGCATTTCGGCCTGTTCGACATGGACGGCGCCGCTTTCGCCGGCATCATCGCGCTCGGCCTCAACGAAGGGGCGTACATGCGCGAGATCATCCGCGCCGGAATCGACGCGGTCGACAAGGGCCAGCTCGAGGCGGCGCGCTCGCTCGGGATGCCCTACCGGCTCGCTATGCGCCGAATCGTCCTTCCGCAGGCGACGCGCTTCATCATCCCGCCGCTCGGCAACGAGTTCAACAGCATGATGAAGAACTCGTCGCTCGTGTTCTTCATCGGCGTGACCGAGCTCTTCGGCGATGCCGAGATCCGCTATTCCACGACATTCAAGCCGGTCGAGTACTTCCTCGCTGTGGCGTTCTGGTACCTCGTGCTGACGACGGTCTGGACGATGATCCAGGCGCAGATCGAGCGCAAGCTCGCGGTGAGTGAGCGCGCCGACGAACTGAGCTTCCGCGAGCGGGTGTTCGAGGCTTGGGCTCCTGTCGCGGCGTGGGGTCGCGGCGCCCGATGAGCGGCAACGGACCGGTCATGCGGGCCGAGAACGTCGTCAAGCGCTTCGGGCGGCTCGAGGTCTTGAAAGGTGTCTCCCTGGAGGTCGACCCGCGGGAGGTCGTCTGCGTCATCGGTCCATCCGGATCCGGGAAGACGACGTTCATCCGCTGCATCAACCATCTGGAGAAGATCGACGGTGGGCGGATCGAGGTGAACGGCCACCTCATCGGGTACCGCGAGCGGAACGGGAAGCTCGTCGAAGACACCGAGGTGAACATCGCGCGCCAGCGCGCCGAGATCGGGATGGTGTTCCAGCGCTTCAACCTGTTTCCGCACAAGACCGCGCTCGGCAACGTCATCGAAGCGCCGGTCCATGTCCGCGGAGTACCGAAGGAACGGGCGATCGCCCAGGGGAAGGCGCTGCTGGAGCGGGTCGGCCTCGGCGACAAGCTCGACGTGTATCCCGGCAAGCTCTCCGGCGGTCAGCAACAGCGGGTGGCGATCGCTCGAGCGTTGGCGATGAACCCCGCGCTGATGCTGTTCGACGAGCCGACGAGCGCCCTCGACCCGGAGGTCATCGGCGAGGTGCTGGACGTCATGAAGAACCTCGCCTTCGAGATCGGAACCACGATGATCGTCGTCACGCACGAGATGGGTTTCGCGCGCGAAGTCGCGGACCGGGTCGTGATGATGGACGACGGCGCGATCATCGAGGAAGCGCCGCCGCAACAGTTCTTCGCGCAGCCCGAAAACGAGCGTACGAAGCGCTTCCTCTCGAAAATTCTTTAGCAGCCTGCAGAGGTGTCCGCAACGGGCATGGCGTCGCGGGCCGTGTTTGGGGACTGTCCCGAGCCACGGCCCGAAGGGCCGTGGCGCAGGCGGCTGCTCCGGCCATGTACTTCGTGCTGAGCGTGTGACGATCTATCCACAAGCGCGACTGCGTCGGCTTGCTTCTGCGAGCCTCCCTTCTGGGTGCCGCGTCATTGCCCGCCGGACATGTCCCCGGCAGACGACAACGCGCTTCGCTGCTCAGCGGTCCAAAGCTTCGATGCTTGCGACATCCGCCGCCGATGCGAACTTCGCTCGCGTCGGCCGCTACGGCCGGAATCGAAAACCACCACCCGATCGAGATCATCATGCCCGCGAAGCGGGCGGATCTCGATCGGCCGGCGAAGCGGGCGGATCTCGATCGGCTAGTCGATACCCAAGTAGGTCTTCTGGACGCCCTCGTCCTCGCGTAGACGCTTCGCGTCGTCCGCGAGCGCGACATGCCCCGTCTCGAGGACATACCCGCGCGCCGCAACGTCGAGGGCCATCATCGCGTTCTGCTCGACCAGCAAAATCGTCGTCCCCTGCTGGTTGATCTCGACGATCGTCTCGAACACCCTCTCGACGAAGATCGGCGCCAGTCCCATCGACGGCTCGTCGAGAAGGAGCAGCTTCGGGTGGGCCATCAACGCACGGCCGATCGCCACCATCTGCTGCTCACCTCCGGAAAGCGTCCCGGCCCGCTGCTGCTTGCGCTCCGCAAGACGTGGGAAGAGCGAGTACACCCGCTCGAGATCGCCGCGGAGCTCCGAGCGATTGCGCCGCTGGAACGCGCCCATCTCGAGGTTCTCGAGCACGGACATGCGCGGGAAGAGCTTCCGCCCCTCGGGCGATTGCGAGATCCCGAGCCGGACGATGTCGTGGGCAGGCGC